>NZ_DIAC01000078.1:0-320 GCF_002414625.1 Methylophaga sp. UBA5088
ATGACACCGGCAACGTTCGGTCCCATCGCGTGCATTAACAAAAAGTTATGCGGATCAGATTCCAAGCCAAGCTTATTCGATACACGAGCTGCCATAGGTACAGCAGAAACACCTGCCGAACCAATCAGTGGGTTGATAGGTTCTTTAATCAGCTTGTTTAACACTTTAGCCATGATGACACCTGATGCCGTACCAATAGCAAATGCGCCCATACCCAGAACCAAAATCCCTAGAGTTTGTAAATCCAGGAATTTATCAGCACTTAATTTTGAGCCTACAGCTAATCCTAAAAAGATGGTGACTGTATTAATCAGCGAGTT
>NZ_DIAC01000078.1:454-2440 GCF_002414625.1 Methylophaga sp. UBA5088
AGTCGTATTACTTAAACGATCCACTACCGCACATTCTTTCATTAAGTTACCAAAACAGAACATACCGAGTAATGGCGCTGCATCGGGTAGTAAAAAGGCGACAAGAATCAGTAATAACAATGGGAAGACGATTTTCTCACGTTGTGAAACGTGACGCTGTTGTACCATTTTTATTTTGCGCTCTGATTCGCTAGTCAGCGCACGCATGATAGGAGGTTGAATTAATGGCACTAATGCCATGTATGAATATGACGCTACAGCAATAGCACCCAATAAGTCTGGGGCAAGCTTACTCGCCACATAAATAGATGTTGGTCCATCTGCACCACCGATAATACCAATCGCTGCTGCGTCAGCCAGACTAAAGTCAAAAATACCATAATGAGCTAAAACAACAGCGCCCATCAATGTCGCAAAAATACCAAACTGAGCGGCAGCTCCAAGAAACAGCGTTTTGGGGTTGGCAAGCAATGGACCAAAGTCCGTCATGGCACCGACACCCATAAATATAATGAGTGGGAAGGCACCACTTTCAATACCGACACTGTAGAAAATATGCAAAATACCATTGGCTTCTGCCAAACCAGCACCTGGAATATTGGCTAACACACCACCAAAACCAATAGGTACCAGTAATAACGGCTCGAAGTTTTTCTTGATGGCCAGATACAGCAGCAACATACCAATAAGAATCATGACACCTTGGCCTGGTGTCATTTGGTTAAAACCTGTTACTTGCCAGAGATGAAGTAGTTTATCCATAAGATCCCCCAATTAAGCGATAGTGGCCAGCTGATCACCGACTTTGACGGAATCACCTTGTTTAACAAAAATGGACGACACCGTCCCAGACTTGGAAGCCACAATTTGTGTTTCCATTTTCATCGCTTCGAGAATTAACAGGGTGTCACCTTCGTTGACTTGTTGACCGACGCTGACTTCAATTTTCCAGATATTGCCTGACAACGGCGCTTCAACGGGGTCACCTTCACCTGCCGGTGTACTCTGAGCTGGCGCGGGTGATGAGGATTCAACATGACTGATATCACCACCTTCATTCACTTGAACGACGTAACTCTGACCATTGACTTTAATGGTATAAGTTTCTTGTTCCTGACTTGCAGAACGATTGGCTGATGGTGTGTTATCGATAACAGGAACAGGTTCAAATGCATCTGGGTTGTGACGGTTTTTAAGAAATTTAAGACCAATTTGTGGAAACAGGGCATACGTTAAAACATCATCGACTTGATGTTCGCCTTCTGCCAGGTTAATTTGTTCTTCATCGGCGACAGCAAGGAGTTCGGTGGTGAGTTTTTCCATCTCTGCTTCAATGAGATCAGCAGGACGACAACTGATAGGCTCGGCGCCTTCCAGAACGCGATCTTGAAGCTCTTTATTGAATGCCGCTGGCGCTGCACCATATTCACCTTTCAAAATGCCGGCGGTTTCTGCCGCAATGGTCTTGTATCGTTCGCCAGTCAGCACATTGATAACGGCCTGTGTACCGACAATTTGTGAGGTAGGCGTGACTAGAGGAATAAAGCCTAAGTCTTCACGAACACGTGGAATTTCTTTTAAAACTGCATCCATTTTATCTAACGCATTTTGCTCACGCAGCTGACTTTCCATATTCGTCAGCATACCGCCAGGCACCTGTGCAACCAAAATACGTGAATCTACACCACGTAATGAACCTTCGAACTGGGCGTATTTTTTTCTCACATCACGGAAGTAGGCGGCGACTTCTTCAAGGAGTTCGATATTAAGACCCGTATCGCGATCCGTATCCTCAAAAATGGACACCACAGATTCTGTTGCCGAGTGACCGTAGGTCATAGACATCGATGAAATAGCCGAATCAACATTATCGATACCGGCTTCCACACACTTCATAATTGTGGCGGTTGATAAGCCAGTAGTGGCGTGAGACTGCATATGAATTGGGATATCAATCGTTTGCTTAAGGCTTTGAACTAATTCATA
>NZ_DIAC01000078.1:2582-6415 GCF_002414625.1 Methylophaga sp. UBA5088
AGCAAACCAGCCATATCTTTAATACATAAAGAGTGGGCACCCATGTCTTCAATACGTTTAGCCATGTCTAACCACAAATTTAGATCATGAACCGGACTGATGGTGTAAGCGATAGTACCTTGAGCATGACGGTCATTTTCCAGCACAGCTTTGATGGCTGTTTCCAGGTTACGCGGATCGTTCATCGCATCAAACACGCGGAACACGTCAACGCCATTGATCGCCGCTCTTTCGACAAACTTTTTAACGACATCATCCGCATAGTGACGATAGCCTAATAAATTCTGACCACGTAGCAGCATTTGCTGACGAGTATTAGGCATGGCTTCTTTCAGTGAACGAATGCGATGCCAAGGATCTTCACCAAGATAACGAATGCAGGCATCAAAAGTGGCACCACCCCAGCTTTCTACTGACCAGAAGCCGATTTGGTCAAGCTTATCAGCGATGGGTAACATATCATCGAGTCTAAGACGTGTTGCAAAGAGTGATTGGTGGGCGTCACGTAAAACGACATCTGTGATGCCTAGAGGTTTTTTTACTTCGGTCATATTCATGGCCTTTTAATTGGTTCGAAATAGCCTAAATCTGGGGTTATTTGTGGCGTGAACGAAATTTGTGTACTGCCGCTGAGAGCACAGTAATGAGGTTTTTGTCATCATTAGCATGTTGGGATTGATTCATCGCCGGACTGATGACGGCCGTAGGTGAGGAAATACCTTCTTCGGGTAAGACCCCTACATTTTTTTCGTAACTGGTGATAATGCGTGACATGATGGTGGTGGCAAACACCAGCAAAGTCAGAAATATAAAGACGAAGCTCATGCCGATAAGCATCAGGTTTAAACCTTCTGTCATTAAGTTTGATGTTGTCATTATTATGGTCTCTCTCCATTGGTTTTCTTAGGTCATTAAATCAATGACTTACAAAAAAGCAGCCGGCAATTATACCATTGTTGAACCTCGAACGAATCACTGAGCCGGAACTCCTTATTTTTAAAAGAGTAATAGTAAAAAATACGATTCTGTTGTAACCGTAATCGATTCAGAATGCGTATGATATTTTCCTATCTGACAAAACCCTGCCAAACTAACTGTAAACGATAGCAAGCTACAAAAGGACACGTATGACACCTGATGAGTCTGACTTCTGGTTTTTGCCACTGGGAGGAACCGGCGAAATAGGCATGAACCTGAACCTTTATGGTCATGATGGCCGTTGGTTAATGGTGGACTGTGGGGTGACGTTTGAGGCAAAAACAGATATTGACGGTGAACCAGTAGAAGGTGCTCAAGCCCATGTGCAGATGGCTGATCCACAATTTATTGTCGATCGAAAAGAACAACTGGATGGTCTGGTCATCACCCATGCTCATGAAGACCACATCGGTGCTGTTCCTTATTTGTGGGAACGGTTTCGTTGTCCTATCTATACCACAGCTTATACGGCAGAAATTCTGCGCAGAAAACTGGCTGAAGCCGGGTTAATCAAAAAAGTGAAAGTCCATGTGGTTGAGGCACATGCATCAAGACAAATAGGGGTCTTTAATGTGCAGTGGATCCAGCTAACACATTCCATTCCTGATCCGTTTGCTTTATTGATCACCACCCCTGTTGGTAAAGCGTTTCATACCGCTGACTGGAAGCTTGATTCCGCACCGGTGGTGGGCGAACCCTATAAAGAAGAAGATTATGCGCGGTTGGCTGAGCTGGGCGTTGATGCGATGGTGTGTGATTCGACCAATGCTAATGTACCTGGTTGGTCAACATCTGAAGCAACGTTGTACAAAGGCCTGAAACATCATGTAGAACAGGCAAAAGGGCGGGTTGTAGTCACCTGCTTTGGCAGCAATATTGCCCGTTTACGAACGGTAGCAGATATTGCTAAAGAAACGGGAAGACACCTCGGCTTATTAGGTCGCTCGCTATTAAACACGTATTCAGCAGCCAAACGTGTGGGTCTATGGAATGGCATTGAAACCTTTGTCGACCCGCATCATTTAGGTTTTTTGCCGCGCGATACTGTTCTATTAGTTGCAACGGGAAGTCAGGGCGAACCCAGAACAGCGTTAAACCGACTCAGTCAGAACAGTTTCCGTGATATTGAATTAGAAGCCGGGGATACGGTAATTTTCAGTTCCAAAGTGATTCCTGGTAATGAATTACCGATTGAAGCATTAATTGAACGGCTCAAGGCCATGCAGGTGGATGTGATTACGGAGGATAACAGCCGACTGGAAATTCATGCTTCAGGTCATCCGGCAATGGAAGAGTTGAAAGCCATGTATCGCTGGGTTAGACCCGCTTGTGCTATTCCTGTTCATGGGGAGTTTCAACACCTTAGAGCCAATGCCAGACTGGCAAAGTCAGTGGGGGTGCCCGAGCAACTTGAAGGGAAAAATGGTGATTTATATTACATAGCACCTGTCAAAGGAATACGACGTGGGGCTGTGAAAACAGGCCGCTTGGGTCTTGTTCAGGATAAACTGAAAAAATTGTTTTAAAAATGTGCTGAAAAGGATTGAAAGTTTTTTGAAATGATAGAAGAAATCAGACGGTTTATCCGTCACCCCAGTAGTGTGCCTATTCAGGTTAAGCGAGGCGAAGAGAAAAAACAGGTACCTTTGAAAGATGTCAGCAAGGGAGGTCTATGTTTTCGTTCACAAGTGACGCTTGCTACAGGCAATGTCGTTGAAGTAAATATTCTCACCTCAAAACCCACCTTTACTGCAAAAGGCATAGTGAGTTGGTGTAAACCGGAAGGAGATGAGTATCTGGTGGGTATTTCATTTCAGAATAAAGCCGTCCGATATGCTCTCAGGATGGTCGAACAAATTTGTTATATAGAAGATTATAAAAAGCGCATCAAAGCTAAAACAGGACGTCAACTGACAAGTGACGAGGCAGCACAGGAATGGATTCAAAAATATGCGGCGGATTTTCCACCTTTATCTGATTAATGCTGCTAGGCTTTTGCTTCAAACCTGTGTGCTCTACGGTCTGAAGAAACGCGGCGTTCTATGAATGGTTTTTGATTACGTTTTCTACGATCATAACGTTGGCGACGATCTGCATCGTTGGTCAGTTTCGCTTCCTGTGCAGCAGGGCGAGCGGGCTCGACCTGTGATGGTGGGCTAATGGTGATCATCGCATTGTGATAAAGCTTAGGTATTTCGTTCATTGTCTATGAAAAGTCAATTTATATACTTAACTATCGGAATACTTTGAAAAAGCTTTAGATATTATTTGCCATCAGAAAAGTGCATATTGAATTGTCCATCACTGATTCGCTGTTTATTCTCAACAGGGTATTGGTAAAGGTAAGCCCAAGCGGTCGATATTTTGAGAGTGCTATTTATAGTTTGAACCGTCACCTGCTGACGTTGATACTCATGTGGTTCAGGAAAAGCAGAAGAACATTCTTCATAATCATCGAGCTGATTCAGTAGCCAGCCAGTTGAAGACAACTTATATAAATCACCGTATACGATGTCGTGTTCATTATTAGATAAAATGGCACCAGGATAATAGTCAATGAGATAGAGTTGTGCTTGCAGAGTGGCACGACAGATGAACTCGCTGTGTTCTGCAAGTAACTTTGCCATGGGATGATGTGTATCTTTCATCAATGTACCGTATACGAATAACAGTTCACTTTGTTCGGTCATTACTTTAAAAATACTCTTTATTTATATGAAAAATATAACAAATAGGTGTTAAGTTGAGCAGTAAGTTAAAGGTCGGTCTTGCTTTGGGTAGCGGCGCTGCACGTGGTTGGGCGCACATCGGTATTATCAAGCAACTGGACAAACTTGGCATCACTCCAGACATTG
>NZ_DIAC01000078.1:6547-8604 GCF_002414625.1 Methylophaga sp. UBA5088
CATCACTCCAGACATTGTAACGGGTACGTCAATAGGCGCTTTGGTTGGGGCTGCTTATGTCGCTAATAATCTCGGCAAACTGAATGACTGGGTGTTGCAATTGGATAAATTAAAAACGGCTCAATACTTTGCCATTAACCGGTCTCTGCAAGGTTTTGTAAACAAAAACCGTCTGCGCACATTTCTTAATGAATATGTGGTGGAACAGGAGCTTGAGATAGAGAATATGCAGAGCTGTTTTGCTACTGTTGCAACAGATTTGTATAGTGGCCGCGAAATATGGAATACACGTGGCAATATGATGGATGCAGTATGGTCTTCCATGTCTTTACCTGGCTTGTTTCCGGCAATAAAGCATAATAATCGATGGTTGATTGATGGAGGGCTCGTTAATCCTGTGCCGGTGTCTTTATGCCGAGCCATGGGCGCGGATGTGGTGATTGCTGTGAACCTCAATAGCGGCATTGTGGGCAAACATTTCAGAACAGATATTGATGATGTAGAGCCATCAATAGCATCAGAACCACCAAAAAGTTGGACTGGAAAAGTCAGTCACATGGTGACGGACTACACCAATAATTTGTTTCCCAAACGTCGTGAACAAAAAGAAGAAGCGCCTGCTTTATTAGATGCCATTGCCGCATCGATTAATATTACACAGGACAGAATTACCCGCAGCCGAATGGCCGGTGATCCACCTGAAATTATTTTAAATCCTCGCCTTTCTCATATCGGTATTCTGGAGTTTTATCGTGCAGATGAAGCCATCAAAGAAGGGATCGCCTGTGTTAAGCGTCAGCAAACCGAGCTAAGTTATTATCTCTCGATGGATAAGTAATTACAGACTCGGACTATCCCAGTCTTTTAGCCGGCTAAAATATTCTTGTAAAAAATCAATCAGAATCCTGACGCGGTGTGATAAAAAGCGTGTCTGTGGATAGATGGCATAAATACCAATATCTTTCTGAACCAGTGCCTTATCGAGAACAGTGATCAACTTGCCCGATTTGAGCGCAGAAAATGCAATAAAATCAGGGCTCAAAATTAACCCTTTTCCATCTATACAGACATCCCGTAGATATTCGCCATTATTTGAAGACAGTACTGTAGGCAAATTAACAGACATCACCTCACCTTGATGGTCCAGTAATGACCAACTGCTACTGACATGTGAATATTGCAGCTTTACGTGCCCGTAAAACAAGTCTTCAGTTTGTTCAGGTAAGCCATTTTGAGCAAAGTAATCAGGACTGCCGCAGATATAAAGACGGGTAGAGGCCAGTTTACGTGCGATCATACTTGAGTCAGTAAGATTAGATATACGTATGGCCAAATCTAAACCTTCAGCGACTAAGTCCTGATGTCTGTCACTAAAATCAATATCAAAAATGATGTCTGGATGCATTTGATTAAACTCGCGTAGAGCCGGACTCAAGTGCAGCAAACCAAAGCTAATGGGGGCAGATAATCTGATACGACCAGATAATGATGTTTGCTCATTGCCTAACGCATTTTCAACCTCATAAATATCATCGAGAATACGGACACAATGCTGGTAGTAACTGCGACCGGCATCGGTAAGCGTTTGTTTACGCGTTGTTCGTTTAAGCAAGCTGATACCCAGTCGTTTCTCTAAATCAGTTAAACGTTTACTGATAGCAGATTTCACCGTATTCATTTGCTCTGCAGCTTTGGTGATACTGCCAGCTTCCACTACCCGCACAAAACACTGCATTTCTTCTAACTGACTCATCTCTATTGTTCTCTATTTGGTAACAATAAGTTCATTAATACACTGTTTTATAAAAATATGGAAACGATAAACTGTGAACCATCTTAACAACACAACAAAAAGGAAAAATTACATGAATGCAGTCACAGGATTAGCAACAGTCACAGGTCGGTTTTTGTTAAGTCTGATGTTTATTTCAGCGGGTATTGGAAAACTCGGTGCAGGTTATGAAGCGACACAAGGCTATATGAGCATGATGGGAGTACCTGCATCACTGTTACCTTTAGTGATAGCAACAGAAATTTTAGGTGGTTTGGCTATCTGG
>NZ_DIAC01000078.1:8715-10317 GCF_002414625.1 Methylophaga sp. UBA5088
GTTTGGCTATCTTAGTTGGTTTCAAAACACGTATTTCTGCGTTTTTGCTAGCAGGTTTTACGCTGATAGCGGCAGCTATTTTCCATAATAATTTTGCCGACCAAATGCAGAGTATTTTGTTTATGAAAGATTTAGCCATTGCCGGTGGTTTGTTGTTACTGGTGGCTAATGGTGCGGGTAATTTGGCTATCGACAATATTAAATAATGTTATCGAAAACAGGAGAATAAACATGAATAACACGATTTTACATATCAATAGTAGTGAACGTATTCAGGACTCTGTGACACGCCAGGTGTCTGCTGAACTCGTCTCGCAATTACAAAAGCAGTCTGGGCTAGCTATCAAATCTCGTGATCTAGTGAAGGGTATTCCATTTATTAACGAAGATTGGATTCATGCCAATTTTACCGACCCCGAGCAACGTACTGAACAAAACAAACAGGCATTAAAAACGTCGGATCAATTAGTAGAAGAGTTGCAGGCTGCTGAGATTCTGGTCATTGCATCGCCTATTTATAATTTTAGTGTGCCAGCCGTATTAAAAGCCTGGATCGATCAAGTTGCCAGAGCAAGAGTGACGTTTCGTTACACAGAAAATGGTCCTGAAGGTTTGCTGAAGGCGAAAAAAGCGTATCTGGTGATGGCTTCTGGCGGCGTGCCTCTGGGGAGTGAAGTGGATTACGCTTCTACTTACCTGAATCAGGTCATGAATTTTCTGGGTATTCATGATGTCACTGTGGTGGATGCTGGCAGTCTGATTCAAGACACAGAAACATTGACTCAAAAAGTTGCTGATCTCGTCAGCTAATATTTATCAGGAGAATGTGATGACTCAGACAAGGGAATTAAGACAAATCATCAATGGAGACAGGGTCTCAGACGGTGCAGGTGTACAGCTTACTCGTATTATCGGCTCACCACAGCTCAATATGCTTGACCCTTTTCTGATGTTTGATGCCTTTGGTTCCGATAAACCTCAGGACTATATTGCTGGCTTTCCTCCACATCCACACCGTGGCTTTGAGACGGTGACTTATATGTTAGAAGGGCGTATGCGTCATGAAGACAGTGCAGGCAATGCCGGGGTAATTGAAACGGGCGGTGTGCAATGGATGACGGCAGGTAAAGGGATTATTCATTCGGAAATGCCAGAGCAGAAAGAAGGACGCTTAGCCGGGTTCCAGTTGTGGGTTAACCTGCCGGCAACAGAAAAAATGAATGAACCGAAGTATCAGGAATTTGATGCTGAGCAGATTCCAGTGGCTAGATTAGACAATGGTACCGCAATCAAGGTCATTGCTGGGCAGACAGATAGTGGCGTGAGTGGTGTGATTGATAACCCGTTTGTTAATCCGCTATACCTGCATGTTTTTTTATCTGCAGGAGTCACGTTTGAGCAGACAGTGAAGGAAACGGACAACACGTTCCTGTATCTGATGAAAGGTCAGATACAGGTCGGCGATAAACAGCGACCACTTAATGCTGGCCAACTCGCCGTATTGGAGACCGGATCAAAAGTGCGAGTCAACAGTGAACGTGATACGGAGTTTGTGCTTGTATCAGGACAGCCTTTGAATGAACCTATTGCCAGAGGCGGTCC
>NZ_DIAC01000078.1:10458-11483 GCF_002414625.1 Methylophaga sp. UBA5088
TGACTATGGAAAAGCCACTGATTTGTCAGTGGCTTTTTTGTTTAAGTATTTTTTAAGTTGCAGGGATTAATCTTGGCCAAAATTAATTTGGTCGAGGTTTACCATGCGTCGTGCAATTCCTTCTCAGTATTTAGTCTTACTGTTCTCTGTGTTCTTGATGCTTGCTTATAACAATGGTTTATGGGTAGGCATCGTTCAGGCCAATCAATTAATCACCCAGCATAATCTATTGTTTTTAGGCTCATGTGCCATCTTTATGACGGCATTGTTTAATCTGATATTCAATTTGGTGTCATCCCGGCACCTGATAAAACCAGTATTGATTTTCATTGTGTTGTGTTCTGCTGCAGCCAGCTATTTTATCGATAGTTATGGTGTACATATCGACAGCTCGATGATTCAAAACGTGTTAGAAACCGATACCTCAGAAACAAAGGAATTATTGAGTAAAGATTTTATTATTCATTTCTTGCTATGGGGTGTTTTGCCAGCATTTTTGATAGCTAAAGTACGGATTGTTCATGTCCGTTGGACAAAGCAATTATTGATGAGCTCGTTTTCTATCACCATGAGTATTTTAGCTATGGGGTTGGTTGCTGCCTTTTTCTATCAGGATTACGCGTCAACATTCCGAAATCATCGCGATTTACGTTATTTAATTAATCCGACCAGTTATATTTATGCGGTCACTAAAATTGCCAAACAACAGTTTGCAGAAGCGGATAAACCATTAATCCCTATTTCACAAAATGCCGCACTTGGCAGCTTAGCGCATGAGAAAAAGCATCGCACAGTGACCGTGATGGTCGTCGGTGAAACAGCGAGAGCAGAATCATTTCATCTGAATGGTTATGAACGTGAGACAACACCAGAGTTAGAGAAAACTAACAGCCTGTATTTTAATAATGCCTCGTCTTGTGGCACAGCCACGGCGACGTCAGTGCCATGTATGTTCTCACCATTTTCTCGTGATGATTATGACGATGAAAAAGGCCATGGTTATGAAAGTGTACTGGACGCTATTT
>NZ_DIAC01000078.1:11583-14591 GCF_002414625.1 Methylophaga sp. UBA5088
AAAGTGTACTGGACGCTATTTCTGCTGCCGGTGTGAAGGTCAGTTGGCTGGATAATAACAGCGGCTGTAAAGGCGTGTGTGATCGTGTAGAACACCAGAAAGTAACTGACGTTAATCTGACAGATTTATGTCCTGATGGTGAGTGTTATGACGAAGTATTACTGACTAATCTAAAAGTCTTGGTGGCTAAGTCAGATGATGATCAGTTGATTCTCTTACATCAGAAGGGTAGTCACGGACCTGCCTATTTCAAACGTGTGCCGTCTGCATTTGAGAAATTTAAACCAATCTGCGAAACCGCTGAACTACAGAAATGTTCAAATGAAGAACTGAGAAATGCCTATGACAATACGATTTTATACACCGATCATGTGTTGGCTCAATTGATTCAGTATCTGGATAATTTATCTTCTCAATCGATTGATACCGCTATGATTTATGTCTCAGACCATGGCGAGTCTTTAGGTGAACATAATCTGTATCTACATGGTACACCCTATTTCGCTGCCCCCAGCCAGCAAACCCATGTACCTATGGTGGTGTGGTTGTCAGATAACTATAAACGTGACTATCACATCGACCCAGTATGTATGAAAAATGAAACTGGCAAAGCGGTCAGCCACGACAATATTTTCCATTCATTATTAGGGATGAACAATGTCTTACTGCCAGGTAAATATGATCTGGCCTTAGATATCTTTGCCAGCTGTCAGCATAGCTAAATCTATGCTGCATCATTTAGTACGTTTATGGGGGCTGTATTTTGTTCTGATGAGCATGATTGCCATCACAGAACTGGATAAATTAGTAGCGTCCATCTGGTATCAGCTTGAAGGTGGTCAATGGCAATTGAAGCATTTTTGGCTGACGCAAACGTGGTTACATGATGGAGGTCATGACCTAGCCGTCATTTTGTTCAGTGTTGTATTATTAAGTTATGGGATGAGTGTCAGGAACCGCTATTTATCACGCTATCGTCATGCTTTAGCGTATCTTAGTATCAGTATTCCTGTATCGACACTCATGGTAAGTGCTATAAAAAGGCTGACTCAGGTGGATTGTCCCTGGTCTGTAGTGGAGTTTGGTGGCGAGCGACCCTATCAGTTTTGGTTGCATAGTGTATGGTCGCCAATGCAAGGTGCAGATCATTGCTTTCCTGCTGGGCATGCCAGTTCTGCCTATATGTTTTTTGGCCTGTATTTTGTCAGCACGCAGCTTTTTCCTCAGCATGCTAAAAAAGTGTTGTATGGCGTCATCTCTTTTGGCGTTATCTTCGGTCTCGCACAACAATTACGTGGCGCCCATTTCATCAGTCATGACATCACCTCGGCATTTATCTGCTGGACAGTATCCTGCTTGTTATGGAAGTTCTGGCCTGTTAAGCAACTGAAACTAGGTCATTTTGATCAATAGATTGATCTCTGTCATTTCAGTTATTTCGCTATCGTGTATTATTGGGGTAATGTTTACGCCAATCCCTCTTCAATAACAAAGACAACACATGCTGCGACTACGAAATTTGATTTTATTACTGATAGTGGTTGCCGTCGCTGCGGCCAGCTATTACTGGAAGTCTGAACAAGAGTTGAGTTTACCCACTGGCTTTGCTGCTGGAAATAGCCGAATTGAAGCGACCGAAGTTGATGTGGCGACAAAAACGGCGGGGAAAGTTGAGCACATTCAGGTGAATGAAGGTGACTGGGTAAAGCAAGGTCAGGTGCTAGCCGTCATGGATACCGAGCAAGCTGAGGCGAATCTGGCAGTAGCCAATGCGAATCTGAATAAAGCCAATGAATCCAAAAAATACGCACAGGCTATTTTGGCGCAGCGACGCAGTGAAGTCACGCTGGCAAGAAAAGAACTTGAACGGACTCAGGTCTTGGTCAAAAAAGGTCACCTGAGTCAGGAAGTGATGGATCAGAAAGAAACACAAAAAGCGACGGCTCAAGCGGCCATGCAAGCTGCATCGGTACAAGTTGCCGAAGCTCAAGCAGCAATTGAAGCAGCTAAGGCTGAGGTGACAAAAGCACAAGTGGTGATTGCTGACAGCCAACTCACCACACCTCGTAACGGTCGAGTGCTTTATCGCTTGGCTGAGCCGGGTGAAGTTCTGCCTGCTGGTGGTAAAGTCATTACGCTGATTGATGTCAGTGATGTTTATATGTATCTGTTTTTACCTACAGACCAAGCAGGACAAACCCGTGTAGGGGCAGAAGTAAGAATTGTCCTGGATGCCTATCCCAATGTATCTATTCCGGCTCATGTGTCTTTTGTCGCACCACAAGCGCAGTTTACCCCCAAGTCTGTTGAGACAGAGGAAGAACGTGAAAAGCTGATGTTTCGGGTGAAAGTCAAAATTGAAGAAGACATTCTAAGGAAATATGCAGAGCAGGTGAAAACCGGCGTTCCCGGTGTGGCGTATATCAAGCTGGATGACAATGCACAGTGGCCAGAAAAAGTGCCACCTCTCGCCACTTACTAACACGTTATGTCAGCCGATATAGTCGTTAGCCTTGATAATGTCAGTCATCGATATGGTGATACACAGGCATTGGCATCGATGTCAGTTGATATCCCAGCTGGTCAACGCGTTGGGTTTATTGGGCCTGATGGTGTTGGCAAGTCCACATTACTAGGACTTATTGCGGGAGTAAAAAAGATACAAAGCGGGCAATGTCAGGTTTTAGCTGCTGATATGGCTGATAATCGCGAGCGTCATGCTATTTGCTCAAGAATCGCATACATGCCACAAGGTCTGGGTAAAAATCTTTATATGACCTTGTCTGTGCATGAAAATCTGATTTTCTTTGCTCGTCTGTTTAATTTAGCCCCTCATGAACGTGAGGCACGTATCACGCTTTTATTAAAAAGCACGGGATTGAATGAGTTTCGTGATCGACCTGCTGGTCAATTATCTGGCGGCATGAAACAGAAACTGGGTTTATGTTGCGCGTTGATTCATAACCCGGATTTATTAATTCTGGATGAGCCTACCACGGGTGTTGATC
>NZ_DIAC01000041.1:0-2352 GCF_002414625.1 Methylophaga sp. UBA5088
CATCCGCTTCTTGCGCAAGTTTAAGTGCTTTACGACAAGTTTTAACCACTTGTTCATGACCATGGGTCAGTATATTAACCATTTCTTTTGCTTCTGGTACACCTTCAACTTCTTTGATCGAGCTTAGTTCAGCAAATGATTTGTATGTACCAGGCGCTGCCACATCTAATGTACGAATGCGTTCAGCAATGTCATCCACCGCTGCCGCCAGTTCGATGTAGTGTTCTTCAAACATCAAATGTAATTCCCGGAATTGAGGACCGGTTACATTCCAATGAAAGTTGTGGGTTTGTAAATAAAGAGTGTAAGAGTCTGCCAGTAAGCTTTTTAAGCCATCGGCAATATCTTGTCTATCCTGCTTATTGATACCGATATCAATTTTACTCATTAATGAGCCTCCTTATTATTAAATGGACATATATAGTCACTACGAACGCTGATTCGTTCATATGAATTACATATAACTACATCATAATGACTGTATAGAAAATGTGAAACAGTTTATTTCCATATAAATAATCGGAAATACCGATGAGTTAATCATCGATTTTATCTATTCACTTGATTGATTTAAATCATTGTACATTCGTCAAAACGTAAATAATAATTATTCTCAACAAAGGAGAGTAGTGATGAAAAAAACAATGAGTTTTGCTGTTGTACATTTCACTGTGGCATTTACTGTTGGTTACGTGATGACAGGTAGTGTCTTGGTCGGAGGCACGATGGCCTTAATTGAACCGGCTATCAATACGTTTGCCTTCTACGCCCATGAGAAAGTATGGACTAAAATGACACGCTCACACTCTGATAACAAATCATCAGCGGATTTTAGTACAAAAAATTTGGTAAAGTCTGGCCCAATGGAAGTATGAGATAACAGTAGTGCAGCTAGCCAACCAGTTAACTATTTTTAAGGCTTTTTTTATATTGGGTTTGACTGCATTTGGCGGTCCTGTTGCTCATATTGCCTATTTCAGAACACAGTTTGTCGAGAAAAGACAGTGGTTATCTGACCCAGAGTTCTCACAGTTGCTCGCCATAAGCCAGGCTTTGCCTGGCCCGGCAAGTAGCCAGCTGGGATTTGCTATTGGTTTATATCGTGGTGGTATGTTGGGCGCGGTGATTGCATTTATTGCTTTCACTTTGCCATCAGCCCTGCTTCTTGTGCTGTTTGCTTTGTCGATATCATCAGCATCATTTCCGTATAGAGAAGCGGCACTACATGGCTTGCAGCTCGTTGCATTGCCGGTTGTGGCTGATGCGGTATGGAAAATGACTCGCCAGCTCTGCCCTGACCTTAACACCAAACTCATCGCCCTACTCAGTCTGATCTTTTTATTGACCCTACCCTCTAGCTACAGTCAGTTTTTTGTGATGCTAATTGGTGGCATAGCTGGTATTTTTCTCCTTTCTTCGACTGAACATAAGCAGACATTTTCATTCAATTTGTCTTATGGCAAAACAACGTCTGTCGTAATGTTAGTCGTTTTTGCTCTACTCTTTTTAGCGCCCGTTCTTGCTATCGATAATCCCTTGTTTCACGTCATGACGATTTTTTACCAGACGGGTGCCACTGTTTTTGGTGGAGGACATGTTGTGCTTCCGCTACTGGAAAACAGAATTGTCGATACCAACTTAATAACTTCTGAACAATTTTTATCTGGATACGGTGCTGCTCAGGCCATACCGGGCCCATTATTCACACTTTCCGCTTACTTGGGGGCACTGTTACCAGGTGGGAGTGGTGGAATATTTGGCGCTCTGCTGTCTTTATGTGCCTTATTTCTGCCAGGCTTTTTATTGCTGTTAGCACTTCTACCCTTATGGCAGTCATTGCAAAATAATAGCGTGATACAAAAAGCACTGGCCGGGATAAACGCGGCGATGGTCGGGTTATTAGCGGCTGCGCTCTATCAGCCAATCTGGCAACATGTTGTTCTCTCTTTTGCAGACATCATGATTGCGGCAACTGGCTTTATCTTGTTACATATCTATCGTTTATCACCTGTTGTTATTGTTGTATGGTGTCTCGCTGGCAGCATTCTCACGAGTTTTTTATGAATTCCGCATGTATCAGGCAAGCACAACAAGCAGACATCATTAGCATCACCGATTTATTAAATCGCTGTGCTGAACATATGCATCAACAGGGTATGGCACACTGGCTTGGTGTCTACGATGCAGATTCAGTCAAAGACAATATGATGACCAAGCAGGTCTATGTATTGGAAAAAGATGAACAGATTCTTGGTTGTATCGCGATGGGCACAGAAAAAGCCAGTTACTATCATGAGTGTTGGCCCGAAGCGCCTTTGGCAGATATTTATATCACACAATTAGCTGTTTCTC
>NZ_DIAC01000041.1:2383-4773 GCF_002414625.1 Methylophaga sp. UBA5088
AAAGCCAGTTACTATGATGCATGTTGGCCCAAAGCCCCTGCGGCAGATATTTATATCACGCAATTAGCTGTTTCTCCTTTGGTTCAAGGGTCTGGCTATGGCAAGCAACTCATGCAATTTTGTCTCGATAAAGCCGGTGATAATTCGGTGCAATTAGATGCCGTCGATCATTACCCGGCTTTACTTAAGTTTTATAAGGATCTGGGGTTTCGTATTATTGCAACAGGAATAGGTTTAGGTGATAAACGTCACTTGTTTGCCTACCCAATTAACGCATTTCCTGATTAGGAACTCCCAGTCGAAATCTCAGTCACTCATTTAAATGATGATGGAGATAAATATGGTTTACGCGTTACAAGAACACACTGTGTCATGCCCTTACTGTGGTGAAATGATTTCAGTCATCATCGATGGCTCTGTCGACTCACAGGAATATATCGAAGACTGTGAGGTATGTTGTCGCCCTATCACTTTTAGCGTGGAAGTTGATCATGAAGGCATTCATGTCCAGACATCACATGAAAATGACTAAGATGTGACTTTAGCCCACAATAGACAATAATAAATCCTATTTGATATTCAATATCAATTACACTAACATGCTGATTCGCTCTTGATGGCAATCACGCATCCATTCTTTTTATACCTAGCCGATAACAAACCAAAGACCTCAACCTCTCCATGCGAAAATTCTGGATCGAGTTTCACCGAATCAGTGGTTTAATTCTTATTATTCCACTTTTACTACAGAGTATTAGTGGGTCTATCATTGTTTTCGATCATGCTATTGATGAATGGTTAAATCCGCAACTCGTCCTTTCCGGCCAGCTCAATGCTCCTCCTGCACCACTCTCAGACATTTTGTATGCAGCCCTCCATGCCGTGCCCGATATCGCGCATATCAACTCACTGCGAGCACCACGTAGCGATAAGGCCATGTATACCGCCTTTGTGGAAATGAAATCGCAGTCACCACTGCATGGCAAAACTATCGAAGTGATGATTCATCCCTACACAGCAGATGTGGTATCAGTGCGTGAATGGGGCAGTTATTTCACATCAATGATTTACCTTTTCCACTTCACCTTTTTATTGGGTGAATCGATGGAGCTGGTGCTGGGCTTTTTAGCCATATTGATGTTAATCAACGTCATTGTTGGTGTTTATTATGGCTGGCCTCGTAGTAAAAAAGCCTGGAACTGGTTGCTGGCCCGCACCCAAAAGGCCACCTCAACTGTTGGGCGCTTTCGACGAACTCATATTGCGCTAGGGCTAATGTCTCTACCGATTTTTATTACCCTCATCGTGAGCGGTTTCAGCCTGATATTTCCTGATCAAACAAAGTGGCTTTTAAACCGTCCTGACAAAGCATCACCAAATGTAGCCTGGCTCGCAGATGAACCTGTCCAAGCTGAAAAGTGGCTGATCAGTGCAAAACAACACTGGCCTGATAAACAATGGCAACGGATTATTCCGCCAACGGAGCAGAATCCAAGCGTTGAAATCCGCTTAAACGCAGAGAATGACCCTCGCCAAACATCTGGTAGTTTTGTGTTATGGCTGAATCCACAAACCAATGAAGTGTTAGCAGAACAAAACTATAATGACATGACGGTCAGACAGAAAAGCGCTTTTTGGTTATTCCCTTTACACAGTGGTGAGGCCTTCGGGCTCACTGGACGAATTTTGGTGTTTGCTAGTGGCTTATTTACGGCTATTTTGAGTATTGCAGGAGGGTGGTTATGGTACCGACGCAAATTCAAGCGTCAGCACCAAAAACGAACTACTTAATCCACACTTGTTTAGCATTCACGAACTCTTTTATGCCATGCGGTCCTAACTCGCGACCATAACCTGACTTTTTAATACCACCACTAGGCAAGCGAGGATCTGTCTTCACAATCCCATTGATAGCCACTTGACCGGCATTGATTTTCATCGCAAAGTCCTTCGCCATTTCAGCATTATTGGTCCAGACACCCGCCCCCAGTCCAAACTCAGTATCATTTGCTAAGACAAGCGCTTGTTCAGCTGATTCAGCCTTAATGGCACACATCACGGGGCCAAATGTCTCCTCCTTAAATGCGGTCATATCTGCCGTGACATCAGCTAAAAAAGTCACCGGATATGCGAAACCTTTGCCTTCGGGCAGCTCACCTCCTAATAGACAACGCGCCCCCGCCTGAATAGTCTCAGTGACCTGGCGATGCAGGTTATCCCTTAAATCAGCACGTGCTATCGGCCCAATATCGGTAGTTTCTTCCAATGGGTCGCCCATACTTAATTTTTCCAGACGTGTTTTTAATTTATCAATAAAGTCGTCGTAAACAGGGGCTTCAATAATAATGC
Source organism: Methylophaga sp. UBA5088 (assembly GCF_002414625.1). Taxonomy (NCBI): domain Bacteria; kingdom Pseudomonadati; phylum Pseudomonadota; class Gammaproteobacteria; order Thiotrichales; family Piscirickettsiaceae; genus Methylophaga; species Methylophaga sp. UBA5088. The sequence continues at coordinate 4,733 of NZ_DIAC01000041.1, forward strand.
GCTTTGCTGCAATACATGACTGCCCAGCGTTAATAATACGA
>NZ_DIAC01000041.1:4835-6508 GCF_002414625.1 Methylophaga sp. UBA5088
TTGCGTTAATAATACGAGAAAGCGTTGCCACGTCGGCAGCCTCATCCAGGTTCGCATCCGCCAGCACGATCAGCGGATCGCTCCCCCCCAACTCGAGCACTGAAGGTTTGATTTCTGATGCTGCCATGGAGGCGACCTTGGCACCAGCTCCAGCTGATCCGGTAAACGAAACCGCCGCAATATCTGGGTGACGAATCGCTTTTTCGACCAATGCTGTCTCCACCGGTAAGTTGACCATAATCCCTACAGGCGCACCGGCTTCTTTAAATACCTGCTCGATCGCCTGAGCACAGCCAGGTACATTCGGGTCATGTTTCATGACACAGGTATTACCCGCCATTAAAGCCGGGGCGAGATAACGAAAGGCCAACCAAAGTGGTGCGTTCCACGGCAGGATACCCAGCAAGGTACCTAGCGGCTGGTAACAGACATAACTCTCAGTCGCATCAGAGGGTAACACTTCATCACTCAGGTAGGCTTCTGCATGCTCTGCATAAAATTCTGCACACCATGCGGCTTTTTCTACTTCTGGACCGCCTTCTTTGACAGGCTTACCCATTTCTTCCGCCATGAGTTTACTGAGTAATGGCTTATTTTGTCTCAGTGATGCGGCGACCGATCTCAATACTTCTGCTCGTTGTTTGATAGGCATGGTTCGCCACGAATCAAATGCATTGACGGCTTTAGCAATGGCGATATTGACGCCTTCTTCATTCAGCGAATCGTAGTTATGAATGTCTTGTCCAGTGTATGGATTCGTTGCTGTTAACATCTCCACCTCATTTCGATTGTTTAGCTTTCGGTTTTGACTTGTCATCAGACTCAGTCTGACGGGCCTCATTGATATCTACTAACTTTTTATCTGCTTGATCAGGCTTTACCGTGAAATCACGATCCATGGTAAAAAAGGATTTACAGCCATCTTCAGTCACATAAATGGTGTCTGAAATACCGCAGGTTTTATCGCCATCGACACCCCACATCCAGGGGATGATATGGAAAGTCATTCCTTCTTCCAAAATGGCTGACTCACCTTGTTTCAGACTACAGATATAGCCTTCATCCCAGCTAGGAGGAAAAGCAATACCAATCGAATAACCTGAACGTGTCACTAGACGAGCACCAATATCATTATCAGAAATAATATTACGGACCATATTGTCGACATCCGACACGGTCATCCCCGGCTGAACCGTTTCATGTACTGCACTCAAGGCTTTTTTCATGGTTTCCTGAGCTTTGTACATAGAGTCAGATAACTCGCCCAATACCGCGGTGCGCATCATGGCCGTATGATAACGGCGGTAACAGCCGCCGACTTCCAGAAACACATGCTCTCCAGGTTTGACCGTTCTCCCCTCCCAGGTTGCATGTCCTATCATGGTCCTAGGCCCTGATGTGACGTAGGGCATCACTGCCGGTGGTTCTCCACCTGCTTTGAACATGGCAGAACTAATGGCAGCACCAATGTCATTTTCAGTGACACCAGCCCGGGCAGCTTCAAGACCAGCTTTCATACCTGCTTCTGTCGCTTTGGCGGCACGATGCATCAATTCAATTTCAGCGGCTGATTTTCGAATGCGACCTTGCTCCACAATGCCAAAACAATCCAGTAGTTTGCCTTCGGTCAGCGTGGTGTGAATAAAGTCTTGTTGATAAGCAGGGAAAAAGTA
>NZ_DIAC01000041.1:6637-7495 GCF_002414625.1 Methylophaga sp. UBA5088
AAAGTAACTATTACGCTCATATCCAATGCGTTTATCTGATAACCCAAATTCGCGTAAGGCATCCACCAGCATCTGAATGGCATCACCCGTATCAGGGTAAGGTCGTGTTCGTTCCACCCAGGTTCTGGCAATAATATTCGACTCCTCCATCGCCCGGGTGATCATGAAGGGCTCCTGCTCTAAAGGAACGACCAGAGCTTGAAAGAAAGAGTACCCTGTGGTCTGATAATCCGTCATGTACATGATGTTTTCCGGATCGGTAATCACCACTGCATCTAAATGACGTTGAGCAATTCTGACCCGTAGCTCACTCAGACGGCGTTCATATTCCTCAAAGGGAAAGGTCATATCATCGCGTTGTCTCATGCTGCCTCCTCCATGACTTTTTGTGTCGTATTCACCAGCACTTCTAATCCGGCTTGAAGATCATCTTCAGGAATCGTCAAGGGTGGAATCAGCTTAACCACACGTCCACCTGTACCACAACTGGCAATCAGCAAACCAGCTTTAAAGCATTCATCTACAATCGCTTTTGCACGCTCACCAGTTGTCACATCTAAACCGATAATCATGCCTTTACCGCGAACCTGTATCTGTTCAAACCTCTCTTCTAACGGTGCCAGTGTCTGATACATTGTTTCGGCTTTTTGCCTGACTTGCTGCATCAGATCATCGTTATCAAAATAGGTCAGAGCTTCTTTACCGGCTACAAAAGACAAACTCTGTCCACGGAATGTCCCAGTATGTTCACCCGGCGCCCAGTACTCATCGACTTCTGGCTTAATCAGATTCATTGCCATCGGTGTTCCCATCCCACCGAGCCCTTTCGCCATACAGATAATATCGGGGTCAATATCG
>NZ_DIAC01000041.1:7559-10905 GCF_002414625.1 Methylophaga sp. UBA5088
AATATCGGGGTCAATATCGATACCATCAAAACTGAAAAAGGAGCCAGTTCGGCCCATACCTACCTGTATGTCATCAATAATGAGTAACGATCCGACTTCTCGCGCCAGTTTAGCTAATGCCAGTAGCCACTCTTCCGAGGCCACATTAACACCACCTTCAGCCTGAATCGTTTCAAGTAAAAATGCTGCCGGTGGCGTCACACCACTCGAAGTATCGAGATACAGCGAACGTAAATGATCCAAGACCGACATACCGCAACCTGACTCACAACCCTGACATGTTTTTTCACAGCCAAATGGATAGTGGGAAACGTGATTTAAGGGCACACCCGCAGCACCGCGAAAATAACGGTTCGCGGTAGCCGCTAAAGAACCGAGAGTCATACCATGAAATCCACGGGTGAAGGCCACTATTTCCTGTCTTGAGGTCACGCGTCTAGCGAGCTTCATAGCCGCTTCAACCGCATTTGTTCCCGTGGGACCCACAAACTGCATTTTGTGCGTCATGCCTCTCGGTTTGAGAATCGTGTCTTCAAACTTTTCCATGAACTCTCGCTTCGCGGTGGTCTGCATATCTAGTGCGTGAGTCACACCACCAGACTGAATATAGTCCACCACGGCAGAGGTCATACGCTCATTGTTATGGCCAAAATTCAGTACACCGGCACCAGCAAAAAAATCAATGTATTCCTTACCCTCTTCATCGATTTGCCTTGCATTACTGGCTTTATCAAAAACAACAGGATAGACACGACAATATGCACGGATATTGGACTCACGTTGTTCAAATATACTCATTTACTACCTCCTGGTTTGTGATATCCACTGATAATCAGCGAACGATGTAGTCAGTTATTCTGGCAAGGGCGCACCGACCAAACGCGCATACAGACGAGTGACCAAAGGAATGAGCTGGTCATTGAAATCATAAAAAGGGCTATGACAGACTGATTGATGTGCTGGACCATCATCCGCCCCCACAAGAGCAAAGGCACCGGGGATTTCGTTTAAGTAATAACTGAAGTCTTCAGACGCCATGATGGGCACAAGTGTCTCCGTTTCCATTCCGGCCTGGCCGTATTCAGCCAGCCAGTGCTCTCGCACATTCTGAGCTTGCAAGCCATGATTGATAGTCGCTTCATAACGGGGATAAATATTCACCTCACAACTCACACCATAACTGGCAGCAGTTTGTTGACTTATCTCGACAATTAAACGATTGATGACATCGCGAGTTTTTTGATCAGGTACACGGATACTTCCACCTAATACAGCTTTGTCGGGTATCACCGTTGCTGCACTGGGTGCTTCTATAGAGGAAACGTTCACCACAGCAGCTTTTTGTGGAGATAAATGACGGCTAACAATTTGTTGTAACGCCATGGTAACGGCACTGGCAGCCAGCACTGGATCACAACATAATTCTGGCTGACTCGCATGTCCTCCCTGACCAGTCAGAGTAATGTCAAACGTTCCATTACCACACATCACGATACCGTCTGGACAAATGAGCTTACCAAAAGGCATTGCTGGCCAATTATGCCAGCCATATATTTCATCTATGCCATTTAAGGCGCCATCTTCAATCATCCTCTTGGCACCATGACCACCCTCTTCCGCAGGTTGAAACAAAAGGGTGACTGGAGCTGGAAGTTGATCTTCAACTGACTTTAACCAAGCCGCACTCGCCAATAGCGTCGCAGTATGACCATCATGCCCACATGCATGCATAAAACCTTCATGTTGGGAAACCCAGGCATGTTGCGTTCTCTCAACAATGGGAAGTGCATCCATGTCCGCGCGAAGAGCGATATGTGGTTTATTTTTGCTATGTGGGTTCAGTCTGGCCAAGGTGCCAAATTCTGCACAAGGTTCCCAGGGTATACGAAGCAAATCCAGCTGCTCCCTAATTAAGCGTGCTGTTTCTACCTCATGCCAACCTAGCTCAGGTTGGCTGTGTATTTGTCGGCGCAATTGCTGCGCATGAATGATCGCTTGTTGCCAGATGGACACCATCTTGCTCCTTTGCGTTTTGTTGACTCAAAACAGTGCATGCTTTGATGAAACGAGAGTGGTTAAGCACCTGATTAGGTAATTTACGTGTTAAACATGACCACTTTCAACTCTGACAAAGCTAAAGCAAGGCTTGTTCCATTATTTATTTTCCAGTCCATGTAGCAGACAAAACAAAAACTAGACGACTGGTCTAATCTATGAAATGATAACCATATGACACAGATAAACAAATCACGCTCAACGGATACCAGACATCAGATCTTAAGTACTGCTCAGCAAATCATTCTTGGTAAAGGCTTTGCTGCTGTAGGCTTGAATGAAATATTAAAAGCAGCCAATGTGCCCAAGGGGTCTTTTTATCACTACTTTGAGTCAAAGGAACACTTTGGAACGGCCTTACTTGAGCATTATTTTGAACAATACATCGCTGGACTGGATAGCCAATTAAAGGCTGATAAACGCCCTGCTGTTGAACGTCTCATTGCCTACTTCGAGCAGTGGAAATCCAATCAATGTGATGACACCAGCATGGACAGATGCCTTGTAGTGAAATTAAGTGGGGAGGTAACTGACTTATCTGAGAGTATGCGACTCACATTAAAAAAAGGCACTCAACAAGTCATTGAGCACCTTGCCATGTGTGTGCAAGCAGCCAAAGATAATGATGAAATTAAATTAACTGCAGATGCTCAAACAGTCACAGAAGAACTCTATTATTTATGGATAGGTGCCACCCTGATGACAAAAGTTAATCACACCCCTGTTGCGCTTGAGTTAGCAATGAGTGCCACACTAAGTAAGCTCGGACTCCCAAATCACAACTGATCATCATAATTATATTTACCCAAATCATAGACGACTGGTCTATTAAAGATACTCAGTACTCAGAGGTATGACAGATGAATAATTTCAACTTTTATAATCCAACACGCATTGTTTTCGGACAGGGCCAGATCGCTGAACTGGCCAATCTAGTCCCCGAAGATGCAAGAGTTTTAGTTTTATTTGGCGGGCAAAGTGCACGTAAAAATGGCACATTAGATGAGGTTCTAATGGCACTGAATGGACGCCATGTGGAGGAGTTTGGCGGCATTGAAGCCAATCCCAGTTACAGCACGCTCATGCGTGCAGTTGAGCAAATTCGTCAGCATGAATTGAACTATTTATTAGCTGTGGGAGGTGGCTCAGTCATAGATGGAACCAAGTTTGTCGCTGCTGCTGTTCAGTGTGAGGGCGATGCATGGCAGGAAATACTAGTGAATCATGCCACAAATATTGATAAAGCCTTACCATTTGGCTCCGTACTGACCTTACCTGCTACGGGTTCAGG
>NZ_DIAC01000041.1:11111-16456 GCF_002414625.1 Methylophaga sp. UBA5088
CTACCTGCTACGGGTTCAGAAATGAATGCCAACTCTGTGATTACACGTTATGAAACTCACGAGAAACTGGCCTTTAGCAGCCCGCTGGTGTATCCGACATTTTCAATACTGGATCCTACTAAGGCCTATACCCTCCCCCCCAGACAACTCGCCAATGGTGTAGTGGATGCCTTTACGCACATTATGGAGCAATATCTGACGTATCCAGTAAATGCGGCGGTACAGGATCGTTTCGCTGAAGGTTTATTGCAAACACTGATTGAGATTGGACCTAGTTTGCTTGAAACACCCGATGACTATGACCTTCAAGCTAATTTTATGTGGACTGCTACCTTAGCTTTAAACGGCTTGATTGGAGCTGGTGTGCCGCAGGATTGGGCAACGCATATGATCGGTCATGAAATTACCGCTCTGCATGGCTTGGACCATGCTCAGACATTGGCGATTTTATTACCTAGTGTGCTTCACGAACAGCGTGCAAAAAAATCCGACAAATTACTGCAATATGCACAGCGGGTATGGGGCTTGGAAGATGGTAGCGATGATGACCGAATTAATCTTGCCATCACAAAAACCCGCGATTTTTTTGAACGAATGGGGGTAAAAACGCATCTGACTGATTATCAGATCAGTGCCGATGCAATTCCAGCGATGGTCCAACAGCTCGAGCAGCATGGTCTTACACAGCTTGGTGAACACAACGATATCGATCTGGAAAAAAGCCAACACATTCTACAAGCAAGCCTATAAATATAAGGAGCGCCTTATGACAAAAACTATTCAATTTTCTGAGGCCGGTGAGCCATCTGTTTTATCTATTATTGATGAATCTGTGCCTGCTCCCGCGGCAGACGAAGTGCAGATTAAAGTCCATGCTATTGGTCTTAACCGTGCTGAAGCTATGTTCCGCCGTGGCCAATATCTCGAAGCACCGACATTCCCTACACGCATAGGCTATGAATGTGCTGGCACAGTCAAAGCGGTTGGCGAAAATATTAAACACATCAAAGTGGGCGATGCGGTCAGTACTATTCCCAATTTCTCTATGAATCAATATGGAAGCTATGCAGAGCTGACAAATATGCCGATCACGGCTGTCACCCCACATCCTGAAAATTTAAGTTGGGAACAAGCGACATCAGTATGGATGCAGTATCTAACAGCATATGGTGCCCTGATTGATATTGCCAAAATGAAAGCCGATGATTTTGTCTTAATCCCTGCTGCATCCAGCAGTGTCGGACTCGCAGCGATACAGTTATGTAACCTGATGGGTGCCACGCCAATCGCCATGACTCGAACAGCTGATAAAGTCGAACAACTTCACCAGCTTGGTGCCGAGCACGTCATTATCAGTGAACAGGATGATGTGGTTGATGCCGTCATGGCCATCACTGATGGTCGTGGTGTGAATATCGTATTCGATCCGGTAGCTGGCCCTATGCTAAGTACGTTAGCTGAAGCTTGCGCCCCACTAGCCATGATTTTTCAATATGGTGCACTGAGCGCAGACCCCACGCCTTATCCATTATTCACTGCATTACAGAAAGGCCTCACGATTCGTGGCTACACCTTATTTGAGTTTACCAGTGCACCAGAGCGTTTAGCTAAAGCCAAAGAAAAAATCTTTGACTGGTTAAAACATTCCCAGCTGAGCCCAGTCATAGCAAAGACATTTGATTTTGACGATATCGTGACAGCACACAGCTATCTGGAAGCCAATAATCAATTAGGCAAAATTGTTATTACACTCTAACTCTAAGGATTCACTATGACATCAATGAATCAGCAAACAGAATCACTTTTATCGCCTATCGAACTGGGTTCTATCAGCTTGAAAAATCGCGTCATCATGGCGCCTTTAACTCGTAATCGGGCTGGTGAAGGCTTGGCTCCGACGGAAATGAATGTGGAGTATTACCGTCAACGTGCATCAGCCGGCCTCATTATTAGCGAAGCAACATTGATTTCAGCAAAAGGGATTGGCTATCCGAACACGCCCGGAATCTACAGCGAGGCTCAGATAGAAGGCTGGAAAAAAGTGACTGAAGCTGTCCACGCTGAAGGTGGCAAAATTGTATTGCAAATATGGCACTGTGGCCGGGTCTCACACTCTTCCATGTTACCCGACGGTATGAAGCCACTCGCCCCTTCAGCCATCAAACCTGCCGGTGAGGTATATACCTATGAGGGAATGAAGCCCTATGAAACACCCGAGGCAATGACTGCAGATGATATCAAACAGACAATTGATGACTTCCGAACTGCCGCTTACAACGCGCTCACAGCAGGTTTTGATGGTGTAGAAGTACATTCTGCCAATGGTTATCTGCTTGACCAATTTTTGCGTGATGGCAGCAATCAGCGTACAGATGGCTATGGCGGCAGCATTGAGAACCGTGCCAGACTGACATTGGAAGTCGTTGATGAAGTTTGCAAAATCTGGGGTTCAGACCGTGTTGGTATTCGTTTGTCTCCGTTGCAACCTTTTAATGATATGAAAGACAGTCAGCCCGAAAAAACTTTTGAGTACATTATCAAGGCGCTAAACAAGTTTAACCTGGCGTATTTACATATCACTGAAATGGGCGCTGAAAATCCAGGCGCTGCGGGCCCCGAGTTTGATTTAGGCCTATGTCGTGAGTGGTATCAGGGAACGTATATGACAAACAGTGAATATAATTTTGATACTGCCAATGTAGCGATCCAAAGTGGCGATGCTGACTGTATATCCTTCGGTAAGTTATTCATTGCCAACCCGGATTTAGTTGAACGTTTCTCTACTCGCGCCCCATTGAATACACCTGACAGCGATAGCTTTTATGGTGGTGATGAACATGGTTATATCGATTATCCCTTTCTCACTGAAAAATAACGATATGTAGAAACCAGCACAAACCCCGTTTTATTAGGCAAGCACCATGAGTATCAGTGACGTATCGTGTCCTGATACCACTCAAGCAGCGTATCGATTCTCTGTGATTCAATAATCGATACGCTGCACAGCAGGAAAATACATACTAAAGGAGGATGTATGACACTTAAGACAATAACACAGCTTATGCTAGCCGGTTCGTTAGGACTGATGGGACAGGCTGCATTTGCTGACCGAGCCGATGCGGAAGAAAATCTACACAAGCTCAAGCTGCCAGAAGGCTTTCATATTAATGTTTATGCCGAAGTCGAAGGTGCGCGTCAAATGGCCTTAGGCCAGTCAACAGGCACAGTATTTGTTGGCACACGCGGTAATAATGTCTTTGCGGTAGTCGATAAAAACAAAGATCGTAAAGCCGATAAAGTGGTGAAGATTCTTGATGATTTAAAAGTCGGTAATGGTGTAGCGGTGCATCAAGGCAACCTTTATGTTGCTGAGCAAAACCGTATTGCCATTTACCCCGCTCCGGGTTTCGATCTCAACTTACCATTTAAACAAATGCGTGAGGTTATTTACGATAAGCTACCGGATAAAGCACACCATGGCTGGCGCTATATTGCTTTTGGCCCTGATAACAAGCTTTATGTCACCGTAGGTGCCCCCTGTAATATCTGTAATCCTCAGGGTATTGAAGCCAGCATTATTCGTATGAATGCCGATGGCAGTGATGCTGAAATATATGCCAAAGGTATCAGAAACTCAGTGGGTATGGACTTCCAGCCCGACACTGGCACCCTGTATTTCACTGATAATAACGTCGATATGATGGGTGATGATAATCCACCGGGTGAACTCAATGCCGCACCTAAAGCCGGTATGCACTTTGGTTTCCCTTATTATGCGGGTGGCAAAGCGCAACATCCTGACTGGAAAGACAAACAAGCACCACAAGACGTCACGTTCCCTGTCCAGGAATTCCAGGCACATACCGCAAGTCTGGGTCTCAAATTCTATACAGGTGATATGTTTCCAGCTGACTACAAAGGCGATGCCATTATTGCTCAGCATGGTTCATGGAATAGAACGAGTCCTGTGGGTTACCAGTTAATGCGTGTCACATTTGATGATAATCATCAGGTGACAGGTCATGAAGTCTTTATCGATGGTTGGTTGCAGAATGGTGAGGCCTGGGGACGTCCGACCGATGTATTACAACTTGCCGATGGTTCCTTACTGATTTCTGATGATTATAACGATGTGATTTACCGTGTTAGTTATGGCGATGACAACGCATCTTCAACTGATGCCACGTCTCAATCAAATAGCAAAACAATCACTGATCTGCAGATGCCTGAATCAGCCATTGCAGCACCAGATGGTCGTGTATTTGTCACTGAAATTGGTGAGTTTGGTAAAGCCGGTGACGGTAAAGTCACGGTTATCGATAAGTCCGGACAAAAAACAACGCTGGCTACAGGCTTAAATGATCCCAAAGGCATCGATTTATGGAATAACGAACTGTATATCGCTGATGTCGATCATGTCGTTAAAGTAGATATGAAAGGTGATATCACAGTTATCGCCAAAGCCAAGGATTTTCCCGGAAAACCTGTCTTTCTGAATGATATGGAAATTGATGGTAACGGTACCTTATATGTCTCTGATAGCGGCACTGATGATGGAGAAAATGCCGGCATTTATCAAATTACTCAAGCAGGTAAAGTGAGCGAAATTTTGGATGATAAATCGGCTATTAAACGTCCTAATGGGTTGCTGATGGACGGTAATGACACGCTGTTAGTTGCTGACTTTGGCACAGGTGACTTGTATCGTGCGAATATCAGCTCGGGTAAAACTGAAGCACTGAACAAAGGCTTTGGTGGTGCTGATGGTCTGGTCAGAGACAGCAAAGGCTATCTGTATGTGAGTGATTGGCAAAATGGTAAGGTGTGGCAATTAGTTGAACCTAAAGCAACACCACAATTACTCAGTGATGACTTTGTCTCTGCTGCTGACATTAGTCTCTCAGCAGATGGTCAGTACCTGATGGTGCCGGATATGAAAGGCAGTAAGTTAGTCTATTTACCAATACAGTAATACAATAGAAAATGCCCGGTGTTATTCACCGGGCATTCTAAAATCCGGTGATCACACTTTGTGTCTCTGACGTCTTGAATGTGGGTTGTTTGAAAAAGTTATAACTGTTTTTGTTGTGTGATTTGACTTCATACATCGCAAGATCAGCGTACTTGAGTAATGTCTCAATATTATCAGCATTGAATGGATAGAGCGCGATACCAATGCTAGCACTGATAGTCACACTCATATCAGACTGACATTCTATTGGTTGCTGTAATATATTTAACAGTTTTTCTGCAATACTGCTCGCTTCTGATAAATCCGTGGTTAATCTGGCAAAAACAACAAATTCATCGCCTCCCCAACGTATCGGGGTCCTAGGGATTTTGCC
>NZ_DIAC01000053.1:0-386 GCF_002414625.1 Methylophaga sp. UBA5088
TCTAAACGTTTTGCCATTTCGGTAATCGCTTCGACAATAGCCCTGTCATCCTCACTTTGATCAATGTCATGAATAAAAGAGCGATCAATTTTCAGATAATCAACATCCATTTCTTTCAAGTAAGATAAAGAAGAATAACCGGTGCCAAAATCATCCACCGCAATTTTTATATCGGCATCTCGTAAACGATACAGTAACATACGGCTTTCGGATTGTTTCTGCATTAACGTACTTTCCGTTATCTCTAACGTGATTAACTCACTGGGTATTGAAACCTCACGTAAATAAGCCAACCAATCTAAACGAGCACGCTGCCCACCAAAATTGTGTGCTGACCGATTAATAGAAATATGCGGAACGGCACGACCACTATTCGTCCACTGTTT
>NZ_DIAC01000053.1:501-8198 GCF_002414625.1 Methylophaga sp. UBA5088
TCGTCCACTGTTTCAAATCATCACAAACACGTTTAAACACATAATCATCGATTTTATCGATGAGGCCCATACGTTCTGCCTGAGGAAGAAAATCTGAGGGTGGAATCATTCCACGAACAGGATGATTCCATCTAACTAATGCTTCTGCGTATAAAGCATGATTCAGACTTAAAGAAATAATTGGCTGGTAATAAACGATTAATTCTTGTCTGCTCAAGGCAGACTCTAACTCGTTAATAATAAACGTTCTTGCTTGCCAACTTGCCGCTAATTCAGCGTTATAAAACTTGAAAGCACTGCCACCCATATCTTTTGCTGCATACATCGCTCTGTCAGCATTTTGAATTAACATACCCGGTTCCGCAGCATCATCAGGAAAAAAGGTTACTCCAATACTAGTTGAGAGCCGTAGCGTTTGTCCCTGAATTTCAACTGGTTTTTCTATTTCACTGATCAGACTTTTTGCAACATTAATTGCATGTGCTTTATTTTTAAACTCAGATAGGATGATAGTAAATTCATCGCCACCTAACCGCGCTACGGTATCCATATCTCGAATACAACTCGAAATTCTCAACGCCATTTGCCGAAGTAACTCATCCCCGAATTCGTGCCCTAAGGTATCATTCACATCTTTGAAACGATCTAAATCGAGAAACATCAGACAAATTTTCTCACCCAATCTCTCCGCTCGTTTAATCGCTTGTTGTAAGCGATCCGTAAACAGACGCCGATTCGGTAAATTGGTCAGGGCATCGAAGTTGGCATGTTGTTCAATGATGGCATGTGCTTCTTTCACTTCTGTCATATCAGTAAACACTGCTACCATATTCGTCACGCTCTGGGCCGAATCATAAATAGCAGATACAGATAAATATGTTGGCAATGATTCAGCACTTTTTGTACTGATAATGACCTCCCCTCGCCACATCCCTTTATCTCGCATGACATCCCATAATTCTTGCGTCAATCGTATTGATTGATGTGAAGCGAACTCGCTTATTAAAAAATCGGGATACTGATCGATGACTTCTTCATATGAATAGCCGGTCATATCTGTAAAGGCTTGGTTGACAGCAATGATGTATTTATTAGCATCAGTGATCATCATAGCTTCACTAGTCGAGTTAAAAGCGACGTCTGATAGTCGAAGCTTTTGTTCCGTCACTTTCATCTGTTTGAGTACATCGCGAATGCGTTGTTCTGAAGACTGAGCCCTTTTTGTTGCTTGTGTTAACTCTTGTGTTCGAATGGTGACTTCTTTTGAGATGCGATGAGTTCTCCCAGTTATACTCAAGAATAACAAGGTAAATAATGTCGTTATTAAAAACCCACAAACCAGTGCTAGTGACGCCAGGCTAGTTGAGTAAGTATTCATAAAATAAGTGGTCGGGTAAAACTGCAACTGCATGTGTCGGCCAGCTAATTCAAAATCAACATAATGTTTGATCCGGGACGTTCTCTCCTCACTTTGCTGATAAAAAAAGTCACCACTCTGTATATCAAGCCAATTTATCAAGAACTCCGGTTGTGATGACTGTTTCAAAATATCATCCACAAACTCCTTTACACGAATCACGACATTAACCAAGCCAATCACCTCGTTATTCTCTTTATTAATGCTGAATTTACCCGTTTGAGTTTGATATATGGGGCGATATATCACTAATGCATCGATAAGCTCCTTATCACGAATCATTTTCAGTGGACTTCTGGCAACGGCCTGACCACTTTCTATAGCCTTATCAATCACTTTTTTTGAAACAACGGATGAGTAAGGATTAAATCCACGCGCTATCAGGTTATCTGCTTCAGGCTCTAAGTAGGTGATGGGGAAATAAACAGGATATGCTTTTGACGGACCTAGCGTCTTGTGCGACACGATTTCTTTGATAAAAAAATCTTCGCCAAAATGTTTCTTCTGCTCTTCTTCGTACGCCTGTCGTTCTGAATGCAGTATTCGAGGCAACCACTCAATGACCTGAATATGCTGTTCATTATAGGTGGTCCAATTAACAAAACTCTTAAACTCATCTCGCGTCACTTTGTCCGAGGAGGCAAACAAGCGTGAGACGCCATCTTGAATCAACTCTTCTGTTTTGAGAGCAATTTTAAATACCTCGGCTGCTTCCTGCGTTCTGATTTTGAACTGATCAGCAAGACGTTTATCTTCAAACTGTCGGATATTCCAGACTGTAGCACTGATGATAATCAATGAGAGTAAAACAAGAATACCGATAAACCACCGTCTTGTTTTCCATACTGCCCGTGGTCGCCCAATAAAGCTCAAAACCAGAGACAACATGACATAAGTACCCATAATGTTTCCGATCCACCACATGAGCCAGACCGGCATAAAATTTAATGCTGATGGGTTAAAAACATGTATCACGCCAAGACCAAGTGTGGTGCTAACTAGACATATAATTGGTACCACTAGCAGAAAGAGAAAAATATCCCGATCACGACTTAGTGTAAGTGGAAATCCAATCATTTTTCTGAAAAGGTATTTTCCAACAATCACTTGTAAACAGCTGACTAAGGCAATAACAGCAGAAAAAATAACGTTGTGCGCGATAAGTTCGATTCTGGTCAATACGATTAAGCTGATTATCAATGCCCCGACAAAGATCCCTGGCAAGACGTACATGGCGGGATATGTCAGAAAAAAGGCCAATGCAATACCCGCAGGGAAAAATACCAATGCTGAAAAATGTTCAAATACAGCGAATTGAATGCTCAGCCAACCAGCTATCAGGTAAACCAGGGCAACGAATAAGTTAACAAAGATAGGAGTGAGAAATTTATTTTTCATTTATCCATCATGATCAGCTATAGCGAGAAAGGCCAACAGTGCGTCAACACTATCCTTAATACTACTTCTATCGGCCATCACAATCGTTTCATAAACTTAATTCAAGAGGAGGAAATAACACATCAGCGCATATCATGAATATTAGCGTTCTCCCTTCTACCATGATAAAGACCCTAACTGCTTGTTTGATGTGACGATGTCATGATTAAAAGCAAAATAGGATGGAAAAAACTACAATAAAGACATAGAATGTGTCGCTCTATGGTGGCCTGCATTGGTCTCCTCGCGACGATATGTTGGTGACCCCGTCAGGCCCGGAAGGGAGCAGCGGAGCCTTCGGACTCGGGCGCCGAGATTCGGCTGGTGTGGGTCGCCACCCTAAACATTAAGTTAACCGGGTGTCTAATAACCGATGAGTTATCTGGTTTTAGCCCGTAAGTGGCGACCTAAAACATTTGAACAAGTCGTTGGGCAACAACATGTCTTACGTGCTTTAATCAACGGTCTGGATCAAAATCGACTGCATCACGCCTTTCTGTTTTCTGGTACACGTGGTGTAGGTAAAACAACACTGGCGAGAATCTTCGCCAAATCCCTCAACTGTGAACAAGGCGTCAGCTCTACCCCATGTGGTGAATGCCAGAGCTGTGTCGAAGTAGATAGTGGTCGCTTTGTCGATTTAATTGAGGTCGATGCCGCGTCCAGGACAAAAGTAGATGACACGCGTGAACTCCTCGACAACGTGCAATATGCGCCAAGTCGTGGTCGTTATAAAGTTTACTTAATTGACGAAGTGCACATGTTATCGACCAGTAGTTTTAATGCGCTATTAAAAACACTGGAAGAACCTCCTCCTCACGTTAAATTCTTGTTCGCCACAACAGATCCTCAGAAATTACCTGTCACCATCTTGTCGCGTTGCCTACAATTTAACTTAAGACGTTTGGATATCACTCAGATTAGTGAACATCTGTCGTACATTTTAGGCCAAGAAAATCTCTCATTTGAACATCCCGCTTTAATAGAACTCGCTCGTGCAGCTGATGGCAGCATGCGTGATGCGCTGAGTTTATTAGATCAAGCGATTGCTTTTGGGAACGGAAATGTCACGACTGACGTGGTTTTCCAAATGCTTGGCAGCATCGACCAAGATCAGGTCTATCAATTACTGAGCGCACTTCAACAAGGAGATGCAAAAGCATTACTGCAACTGTCTGGTGATTTAGCAGCACTTGGCCGCGACTTTGAAGTTATTCTTAATGCGATTTTGGATGGTTTACAAAAGATAGCAAGCTATCAACATATTCAAGATTTAGCGTCGGAAGAAAATGATAGCTCCAGTCTAAAAAACTTGGCGAACACTTTTGATGCTGAAACCGTGCAATTACTCTATCAAATTGCTCTGCATGGTAAGCGAGATCTACCATGGGCCGCTGACCCGAAAAGCGGTTTTGATATGACGTTATTACGGATGCTAAGTTTTCAACCTCGGACTGGCGAACCCAACAATGGGAATCCCCCAGCAAAAAAGTCTGACACACTTAGTAAACCGGCCGTCACTGAACCGCCGGTAACAGTCAGCAATGCCAACAGCTCAGACAGCAAAGAACTAAACGCATCTGCCCCGGTATTGAGTCGACATGAACATCATTCAGAGCCGAGTGACTCAACAACCCATTCAGCCTTTTCTTCACAAAAGCCGAAAGCGCCACCAGAAAAGCCGCAGCACAAACCTGAGTTAAACCATGACCAGAATATTCAAAAGATCACTGATACTCAGGTAAACGAAAAACATACAAAAGAAGCTTTAGCTGACTCGCTTCCCAGCGTCGATGAAGAGACTTTAATCAGTGTTGATTTGTCCCCTGCAAACTGGACGCAAATCATTTCAGAACTCAAACTGTCTGCACTAACGCGACAATTAGCCGAAAATAGCGCCTTTATTCGATGTGAAGAACGCACGCTTCAACTATCGTTATCGCCTGAACTTGCTCATTTAGCGACCTCAAAATCAAAAGAACGCCTCGAACAAGCATTACAGCAGAAACTCGATCAGAATGTCAGTGTCATATTTAATCATGATCCCGATAGTTTGCATTCAGGGCCGACAGTAGCGGTTGAAAGAGCTGAACAACTCGCACAAAAACAGCAACAGGCTATTGAATCTATACAGACTGACCCCACTATCGAAGTAATAAAGAACACATTTAATGCTCGTGTAATTGAAAGTACAATAAAACCCTTAGATTAAGTAAAGAGGACATTCCATGAAAGGTGGTTTAGGCAATCTGATGAAACAGGCCCAGCAAATGCAGGCCAATATGGAAAAAGCACAAAAAGAACTGGCTTCTGTCGAAGTCACCGGACAAGCTGGTGGTGGAATGGTCAAAATTACCATGACAGGTAAACATGACATTAAGCGCGTTCAAATTGAAGATGCATTATTTGAAGATGATAAAGAAATGCTGGAAGATTTAATCGCTGCTGCTGTTAATGATGCAAACCGTCAAGTAGAACAAACCACTCAAGAACGTATGTCAGGCATGCTACCTCCTGGCATGAAAATGCCATTTTAGCCTTATAACATGGCAAAACTCGGTCCCAGTATTGATGAGTTGATAAGTGCGCTTCGCTGTTTACCAGGCGTAGGGCCAAAATCAGCACAACGTATGACATTCCATTTGCTTGAGCGTAATCGAGATGGTGGTCAACGTCTTGCTCAGGCGCTTACTCATGCATTAGAAAACGTAAAACATTGTAAACGTTGCAGAATTCTATCTGAAACAGAACTCTGTTCACGATGTGCTGATGAGCGTCGCCAACAAGACATTTTGTGTATTGTAGAAATGCCAAGCGACGTACTTGCTATTGAACAAGCAACCCAATACCAAGGACAATATTTTGTATTATCAGGCCATTTATCGCCGCTGGATGGTATCGGTCCTGACGCATTGGGCATTCCCAAATTGATTGAATGGTTAGATCAAAACACTATCGAAGAAGTTATTTTGGCTACCAACCCTACCGTGGAAGGTGAAGCAACGGCTCATTTTATCGGTGAACTGGCCAGAGCCCGCAATATCAAAGTCAGTCGACTTGCTCATGGTATTCCACTGGGAGGTGAGCTCGAATATGTTGACAGTGGCACCCTTTCTCACGCATTCTCAGGAAGAGAGTCGCTTTGAGGTGATGGCTAGCTTAAAGAGAGCATTTACTTATGGCGCAGGACGAAGTCGCTTTAGAACAATTAAAAACTTTTTCGGGTTTAATTCACCGTCACCCCTTATTTATCAATGATGAATTGGATGTCGCCGGGTATCATTTAAGCTTTTATGATCTTGAAGGACAAAAGTTAAAGGACGATAGTCCCGTTCCTGACTTTGTCCAGTCACTGCCCAACATTGTATTAGATATTAATCATAGCTCTAGTGCGCTGTTATCTATTCCAGAGTCATGGCACCATGCTCTTCTGGATCTACCTAAAATAAATGCCTCTCTAACGCTAGACATTAATACCCAACAGCCACCACCGGCTCATCATCGTGCCATAAATTATGCAAATCGATTGCATAACTCCATGAATGGGCATCAGTACAAGACTTTATTGATTGACCTCGCACAAGAAAATTTACAACAACTGACTGATCAAGAAATTCAAGCATGGCGTGCTCACTATGATGTTTTGTGTGCTATCAATGTTAACAACATCGAACAGTATCACTATTGCAAAGCGCATCACTTAGATTTGCTGGAAGGTGATTTTTATACCATGCCTGATCAAAGTACAGGTCACGAATTAACCCCATCAACGCAAACATTAATGTCATTATTGGTGCGTCTTCAAGACGCTGATGTAGAAGCCGAAGATTTAACTGAGATTATTAACCAAGACATCACGCTCAGTTATAAACTTTTGCGTTTAATCAACTCCGCCTTTTTTGGTTTGCCTAAAAAAGTGGAAAGCACCAAACAAGCGATAGTCATGCTTGGGCTCAATAAAATTAAAACATGGGCAAGTTTATTATGTTTATCAGGTATTGATGATAAGCCGAATGAATTACGTCATGTCGCCATGTTTCGCGGCAGAATGTGTGAGCTACTCGCCAAATACTATAAAGGACATTCAGATATGTTTTTCACCGTCGGTCTTCTGTCGGTTCTGGATGCCATGTTGGATAAACCACTTGTCGATATTGTTGACCCCTTACCATTGACCGCTGAACTTAAAACAGCCTTGATAGATAAACAAGGACCTGCAGGACGAGCTTTAGCAGATACATTGAGTTATGAACAAGCGGATTGGGAAACCATATCCACTTCACCTGTTCCAAGAGAAATATTAGTCAAAACTTACCTAGAATCTATTCATTGGGCAAAACAACTCACTATTCAATTACAAGATTAAGTTATGTCTATCACTTGGTTGGCTGCCGACTCACAAAGTCATTTCCCGCCTGTGGAAAAAGCGACAGATCATGGTTTATTAGCTGCGGGCGGTGATCTGTCTCCAGCAAGATTACTGGATGCCTATCAACGTGGCATTTTTCCCTGGTTTAATAAAAATGACCCGATTTTATGGTGGTGTCCTGATCCACGTATGGTTCTTTTCACAGATGATGTTCATATCAGTAAAAGCCTTAATAAGATATTACGGAAAGGACAGTTTACCGTCACAATGGATCGCGCATTCGAACAGGTCATGAAAGCGTGTTCGGCACCGAGACAGAATCAACCTACTGATCCAGATAACCGGACGTGGATACACAATAATATGATCGAAGCTTATACTGATTTACACCATCAGGGATATGCACATAGTATTGAATGTTGGAAAGATAATGAACTGGTTGGTGGTCTTTATGGTGTTTCTGTAGGCAAAGCA
>NZ_DIAC01000053.1:8307-8940 GCF_002414625.1 Methylophaga sp. UBA5088
CTCATCGCCTTATGCCAACAATTACAACGCTGGGACATGCCGATGATAGATTGTCAGATATACTCCGATCACCTATCGCGTATGGGCGGAGAAGAAATCCCCAGAGCAGAATTTATCAAAAGACTGGATGAGTTATGTTCTGTCAAAGTCTCGCCCAGTCAATGGCAGTTAGATGCTGATTTACCCTACGCACTATGAGCCTGAATTTTTATCAAGACCAACCTCATGCCTGTTCATACCTTAGTGGCAGGCAGGCCAGAAACCTTTAT
The DNA here is from genome assembly GCF_002414625.1 of Methylophaga sp. UBA5088. Taxonomy (NCBI): domain Bacteria; kingdom Pseudomonadati; phylum Pseudomonadota; class Gammaproteobacteria; order Thiotrichales; family Piscirickettsiaceae; genus Methylophaga; species Methylophaga sp. UBA5088. The sequence continues at coordinate 8,577 of NZ_DIAC01000053.1, forward strand.
CCCGACCCAAATAAACCGGCGAGTAAACACCTGTACAGTCATCTGATTCAACATGGATTCAGGAGAAGCGGTGATCACATATATCGGCCATTTTGCGCAGAGTGCTCATCCTGTGTACCAGTGCGAATTGATATTGCCCAGTTTAAACCTAACAGAAGTCAGAAGCGCTGTTTAAAACGTAATCAGGATGTGCAAACTAAAATTCATCCAGCTGAATTTAATCCGGTACACTTTGAATTATATGAGCGTTATCTTGCTGGTCGACATTTGGGGGGAGGCATGGATAACCCCACCCCATCAAGCTATACCAACTTTCTGACTAGCAGTTGGTGCGATAGTGCATTTCTTGAATTCTGGCTGGAAA
>NZ_DIAC01000053.1:8995-14847 GCF_002414625.1 Methylophaga sp. UBA5088
TTGAATTCTGGCTGGAAAACAAGCTGATTGGGGTAGCTGTGACAGATTTTGTCATCAACGGGGCCTCAGCTTTTTATACTTTCTTTGATCCTGACCTTGCTAAACGTAGTTTAGGGACATTTGCCATTCTTAAACAAATTGAATTAGCCAAAAACTATGATCTTTCATGGCTTTATCTGGGGTATTGGATCGCCGAGAGCCCTAAAATGTCATATAAGACTAATTTTTCAGGATTAGAGGGTTATTACACCGATTGGCAGAAGTTAGATAAAAAACTTTGAATAATCAGTCATTTTACGGCAAAATGGTTCTTTTTTATTCAAGAACATTAGAGTTTATGGCAAAAGAAGAACATATTGAGTTTGAAGGCACAGTAATCGATACCATGCCTAACACTACATTCCGTGTTGAACTGGAAAACGGCCATGTGGTTACAGCGCATATTTCAGGCAAAATGCGTAAAAACTATATTCGTATTCTTACAGGTGACAAAGTCACTGTACAGCTGACGCCATACGATTTAACTAAAGGTCGTATTGTCTACCGCGCACGCTAACCCTACCTCACCCGGCCACGTCAGTGGCAAAGCGTCAAAAATAAACTCTTATAACACCATAAATTTCATCTGAATTAATCTAATTCAGATGAAATCTGGCTGTTTATGCTGACCAAATAACTGCTTCAACCCTACTAAGCACATCAGAATAAAGGCAACCAATGTCCAAGCAGGAATGCTGAGATTGAGGAAGGTCCAAAGGACGTCTGCGCATTCACCTGAGCCCTTCAATACCATATCAACGGCTTGACTCAATGGGAAATTTTCTAAGATAAAGTTCAACCCTGGACCACAACTAGGTATCTGATCTTCCGGTAGATTTTGAATCCATACATGTCGAGCGGATATAGCGGCACCCAGTCCCGCTGCCAAGAAAACCAAGAACCCATAAATTCGTCGTCCTGTTGTCACGGGATTGTGAATAGCACCTATCAAAAAGAACACACCAGCAATAAGTACCATCACACGTTGCAGGATACACAAGGGACAAGGTTCCAGATGTTCAATAAACTGAAAGTAACCAGCGATAAGCAACATACTCAAACAGGCAAGAAAGCCAAAGAGAAAGACGCCACGAAATGAGTTCAAAACAGACTCCTTAAGTCGATTAATCTGTGCTAAGTTAACCTAAAAGACGCAAGGATAAAAGGAGTAAGGCAATGAATGAAGATAATTTAGAAAAAAAACTCACCGATGCCTACGATAAAATGATGGAACGTCTGAATAACTTCTTGGATGAAGCTGAGCAACAGGCTGTGCCAACCCTGCAGCGAAACCTTGATAAGGCCAAACAGCAAGCGATTGAATTACGTGAACTTACCCAAGAAGAAGCTGAAATAATCGCCACTTATATACGACGCGATTTACATGATGCAGCTGATTATCTTGAATCAACAGGAAAAACATTCTCAACATGGCTGACCTTTGATTTACAGCTTGTTGAAGCACGATTACTGGATTTATTTGCTACTGTGGCAGACAAGACGCGACTGGAATTAGACCAGTTAGCCCAGCAGGCCACTAAGCTTCAGCAGTACCACACAGGGGAAGTAACAGGGATTGGTGCCCTTTACTGTGAATCATGCGGTTGTGAATTACATTTCAAAAAAACAAGTCGCATCCCCCCTTGCCCGAAATGTCATAAAACCACTTTTAACAGAAAAAAGCCGAGTTAAACGCCTTATTCCCAGTACCAACCACCGTGTTGAATTAACGCATTCAACACCTGCTCTGCGCCCTCATATTGCCGGAGTGATTCCCATTGCTGAAGGCTTATGGGTAACACTCCAGTCAGCATATTCATCATCGATTGATAGGATGCTGAAAGAGTCAATTTTTCCCCAGCAATAAACAGAAACAGATGGTTTTCGCTTTCTGTCCAAGCCATTCTAATATAGCGATTGCGCTGTAATATGCCACCAGATTCAAACTGAGTGGATAAAGACATTGGGTCGTTATCTTGGATATATTCATCAGCTAACCACTCCAGTGATGGTTTAGTCTGAGTAACTAAACGACCAACTGCTGACTGTAGAAGTGTATCAGACTGGTTGATAGTATCGATCAAGCTTTGTTTGAAGCGTGCCATCGCTCTTTTATCAATCTTTGTTTCACTTGTATTCACATTCAAATCAGGATCACTGTAGTGCAAGTCTCCCATCTCTGAATCAGCAAGCTCTTGCAGGTAAGCATCCAGCAGCTCTGTTTGCGTCGGCGCTCTGAAGCCAATTGAAAACGTCATACAGTCATTCTGCGCCACACCATGATGAGCAAAGTGTGGCGGTAAATACAGCATATCACCGGGCTCCAGATCCCAGCTTTCATCAGCTGTAAATTCCGACAGAATTTTCAGATCTAGCCCTTCAATTAAACGGGTTTCTAAAAGGGGTTCAGCCCCGACTTGCCAGCGTCGAGTCCCCTTTGCTTGCAGTAAAAACACATCGTAACCATCCGTATGGGGCCCGACACTCCCACCAATGGGGGCATAACTAATCATCAGATCATCACGTCGCCAGTCAGGGATAAAATCAAAACAACGTGTAATGTCTATTAATTCAGGTTCATGCTTATCCATATCCTGAACCAATAGCGTCCAATGTGATGCAGGTAATGCCTCAAAATCATCTTCTGAAAAAGGGCCATGACGACACAACCATGGACCAGTGCTGGCGTGTTCTTCAATAAGCCGTGACTCCACATCCCCCAGACAAGCAAAGCCTGTAAGCTCTTCAGGGGTAATAGGTGATTCAAAATCAGGAAAGGCTTGCCGAATCAGTAGTGGTTTTTTTTGCCAGTACTCATCTAAAAACGTTTGTTGAGATAATCCGGTATTAAAAAACTCACTCATAATTGTCCTGCATGAAATAACACTCTGGCAAAGTCACCGTTGCCATCACTATACACTTCTACTCGACTCAGACAGGCAAAAGGCACATCAATATGGAAAAGGGCTTGTAACGGCATCGATAAAATATGCGCCAATAATAATCTGATGACACCCGCATGTGTGACTAGAAGAATATGTCGTTGCTGATACTGCTTCAACATGGCTTGCCAGGCTAAAATACAACGTTGTTGGAAGGCAATTAACGTTTCAGCTTGAGGCGGTGTATTGAAGACAGGGTCATCATAAAAAGCAAAAAAATGATGAGGGTCGTTTTTCTCTATGGTCTCTGCTGTTTTTCCTTCCCACTGGCCAAATGACATTTCAATAAATCTTGGCTCATATGCCAGACTTAGACCAGTATCCCGACATAAATCTACCGCAAAACTGGCACAGCGAGACAGTGGTGAGGTAATAATCTGCTGCCAGGGTAACTCATCCGTCAGCACAGATTGCATCTGTTCACGTCCAATTTCAGTCAGCAAATAATCTTGCTGCCCTCGATAAACTCCCTCACCTTCCGTCTCACCATGCCGCAGTAAATCAATAGTCGTGACAGACATGTCAGTCGATAGGCTCCACAGTAAAGACGACGTTGTTTAAAGCAATAATCCTGACTTTTTTTCCGGCTGGACTATCATTTCCCTGAATTTTCCATGTCGAATCATCCAGCTTGATTTTGCCAACACCATCAACAATCGGTGTCTGTAAGGTGATAACTCGACCTATGTATTGCTCGCCTCTTTTATTCAAATTGGGTTGATCACTCAGCAAAGGGTGTTCGCGTAAATATTGTCGCCAGACCACAATACTGATGATGGATAACAAAGCAAAAATTAATAACTGATACTGCCAGGATAGCGCCGAAAAAAAGAATAAAAACAGTCCTGTAACGAAGGCCGCGATCCCCATCCATAGAGCAAAAAAAGTCGGCAACAGTATTTCAATGATAATCAGACCGACACCTAATACCCACCAATGCCAAAAATCAATGACAAAAGGCATGATTAGGCTCCTTTTTTATTGAACGCTTCTTTGGCAAGTTCTGCGATACCAGCAACTGAACCTATAACATTGCTGGCCTCAAGTGGCATCATGATGACTTTATGATTATCGGCTGACGCCATATCTTTCAGTGCTTCAACATATTTCTGTGCGACGAAGTAGTTCACAGCCTGTACGTCACCTTTCGCGATGGCTTCTGACACCATCATGGTCGCTTTGGCTTCTGCTTCAGCTAAACGTTCACGTGCCTCAGCATCACGCATGGCGGCTTCAAGACGACCTTCCGCTTCTAATACAGCAGCCTGCTTTTCACCTTCTGCTCGTAAAATTTCAGACTGACGATGGCCTTCCGCTTCCAGGATGGATGCCCGTTTTGTTCTATCCGCTTTTAACTGGCGACTCATCGCTTCTACTAAACCTTGATCCGGTTCCAGATCTTTAATTTCGATCCGGGTAACTTTCACGCCCCATGGTGTGGTTGCATCATCAACTACGTTCAGCAAGCGCGCATTAATATCATCACGTTTTGATAACAGCTCATCCAGATCCATAGACCCCATAACGGTACGGATATTGGTCATGGTGAGATTCAATATCGCATTATCCAGACCACTCACTTCATAAGCTGCTTTAGCTGCTTCAATGACCTGAAAGAACACCACGCCATCCACCCTGACAGTGGCGTTATCTTTAGTGATGATTTCCTGAGAAGGCACATCAAGAACCTGTTCCATCATATTTATTTTTGAGCCGATACGGTCAATAACAGGTACGATCAAATGTAATCCGGGTGATAAGGTTCGTGTATAACGCCCAAAACGTTCAACGGTATACTCACGTCCTTGCTGAACAGCTTTGACGCCCATCATGATGACAACCACCATAAGTACGACAATAATCAGTACAAAACTTGAAAACCCATCCATTATTTCACCCTCTTGTTTATCGACATTGATCAAACATACTGTTTAAATGATAGCAGTATTGCCACGACAGATTGTTTATCACTTGAATAATAGGTTTTATTCAGTGGACAATACATAGAAATACTTCCCGAATAGAGTCATTATGAAAATACAACGCCTGTTTATATCACTGTTTGCCTTATTCCTTCTTACAGGCCTAAGCACTAATGCAGCAGCTCAACAATGGTATAAAGCAGAACTCGTTGTTTTCGAAAGATATAGTGGTGCCAATGCCGAACACTGGCCAGAAATGCGCAGCATCAACAGTGGCAGCTTAAGCCCAGGTTCAAATAACAACCGAATAAAACCGGCCGGCACAGGCTTATTATCTGGCGTCGCATCCCGTCTGAACAATGCGTCTAATTATCGCGTGCTCTATCATCAGGCTTGGCAGCAGCCGATTTTGAGCAAAGGCAGCGCAAGAAGTGTTCAAATTAACTCGAGTAATGGTCTGGTAGAAGGCCAAATCAAACTTTACCGGGTTAACTATCTTCATGCTGATATTGATATCTGGTTTAAAGAAAACGGTAACGTACCTGTAAGTAACTCAGACTCGAATAGTGAGTCAGTTACCTATCCCAATAACCCTCGCCTTAGCCAAATTCGACGCATCCGTAGTAAAAGTCTCATTTACTTTGATCACCCACGTGTAGCAGCCATTTTAGAAATTGTCCCTGTAGCGACGCCTGCTTCAGCGGTTTCTAAAACGCCGGAAACATATTCGCTACCAGAAAATTAATCGCTATAGTCGCTCGATAACATGAGCGATAATCGATTTTACATCATCAATACCATTAGCCAGAGTTTGCTGAATTTCAGTCATCGTCAGCACGTTCTCAGTTTTACCAGCCGCCCAGTTTGCAACAATAGCGAGAGTTGCATAGCGTAGCTCGGCTTCTCTGGCCAGACAGGCTTCTGGCATCCCCGTCATCCCGACCAGGTC
>NZ_DIAC01000053.1:14892-23482 GCF_002414625.1 Methylophaga sp. UBA5088
CCAGGTCACAACCATCTCTTTCCAAACGACGAATTTCTGCCGCCGTTTCTAATCTTGGGCCCTGAACGGCGGCATAAGTCGCACCATCATTTACTGACAGACCGGCATCAGTCGCAGCGCTTAATAAGGTCTGGCGTAGTTCAGCATCATAGGGCCAGGTAAAATCAATATGATTATCAGCACGGAAGCGTTCACTAAAAAAGCTTTGTTCACGACTGTGGGTGTAATCAATAATCTGATCCGGCACCGATAGCACGCCTGGCGCATACTTATCAGTAATCCCCCCTACGGCAGCGACAGCCAAAATATCGGTGACACCGATGACTTTCAATGCATGAATATTAGCTCGATAATTAATGCGATGCGGTGGAATACTATGCCTATCGCCATGTCGCGGTAAAAAAGCGACTTTTTTACCATTTAAGGTGCCCATTTTTATCGCTGCTGAGGGTTCTCCATAGGGCGTTTCAACTTGTTTTTGTTCCGTTATTTCCAGCCCTGGGTATTGCGCCAGACCGCTTCCACCAATAATGCCTAATAAACGCATTTACGACTCCTTCAGAGCATATACAGCAGGTAGGTTACGCCAGAAACCACCCATATCCATACCAAAGCCAAAAACATAACGATTGGGTACGGTTAAGCCCATGTATTCGGGAACAGTGCCGACTTTATTAGTATGATCTTTATCAAACAGGCAGACACATTTAACGGAGGCTGCCCCCTCACTGAGGCAATATTCTCTTAATGCCGTCAGCGTGACGCCCTCATCAAAAATATCTTCAATCAACAACACATGGCGCCCCTGCAAAGCTGTGACCGGCTTCGCCTGCCAGCTAATCTCTCCGCCCACTGTTTTATCACCATATCGTGTGGCGTGAATATAATCCTGCTCTAATTTGAAGTTCAGCCGAGGTAATAAATGACCCGCTGTGATAACCGATCCATTCATCACACACAGCATCAGCGGCAGCTTACTGGCATAATCCCGATGTAATTGCTCTGCCAGATTATCCAGTGCGGTATTAATTTGATTCATATCAAAAAGCTTATCCGATTTGGATAGCAGTTCCTCATACTCTGTCATTGCTTACTCTCTATTGTGGTTCAGGCCGTATAATGATCCATTTGCGCTCAGGATTATTTATGCGCCGTTTATGGCCCTTACTCGTATTTATACTGATTTTTGGTATTGTCTGGCTATTGGCAGATAATGCAAAGAAGCCTGTAGCGACAACAAATAACTATGAGCGGATCATCACCTTATCGCCAAGCTTGACGGAAACCGTGTTTGCATTAGGATTAGGAAATCGCGTTGTCGCGGTCACTGATTATTGCGACTATCCTCCACAAGCTCAAGCATTACCCAGTGTCGGAAGTTATACCAATACCAGTATCGAAGCCATTACCCGTCAGCAACCCGACCTTGTCATTATGTTAAACGGTCAACAACAAACACAACAACATTTAGCAGACTTAGGTATACAAACCTTAGTACTGGATAACACGTCGATTGCTGATATTAAAGAGACCATTTCAACCATCGCTGATCTCACTGGCAAACAAAGTAAAGCCATTCAATTGCTCAATAACATCCAGGATCAAATTGATTCTGTACGCCATAAAGTCCATAACGTTGACCCTGTCAGAACTTTGGTGGGGATTGCTCACTATGTGAATAGCGATCAAATCGACACAGTTTATATTGCAGGACAACATGACTTTTATAATGAATTGCTGGAGCTTGCCGGCGGCGTCAATGTCTACACGGACACCGCCGTTAAAGTCCCTTCAGTATCAGCAGAAGGCATTATTCGCATGAACCCAGATGCCATTATTGACGTTTTTCCAGAACAAAAAGATCATCAATCTGATATGAAACAGGTCATCAAGCAGTGGCAAACCCTGCACAGTGTCAACGCAGTCAAACAGCAGCGGATTTATATCATCGAACATGATTATGCAAGTATCCCTGGCCCGCGTATCTTTAAGCTCTTACCTGAGATGGCGCGGTTGCTTCATCCTGACCTCGACTGGCAGCACAATGATTGAAGTCAATAAGCTCTCTGTACAGATTCAGGAGAAAACCCTGCTCAGCGGGATTGATTTTCATGTCCATACGGGAAGTTACTGGGTGGTCGTGGGCCCAAATGGATCTGGTAAAAGCACCTTACTGAAAACACTCATGGGTATTCTGCCCATTCACTCAGGCAACGTTTGCTTAAACCAGCGTGACATCAACGAATATGCACAGCGGCAGCGGGCACAATTGATAAGCTATGTACCGCAAAATAGTGGTCGGGCTTTACCTTTCAGCGTTGAAGAATTTTTGAAAATGTCACGCTATAGCTATCACTCTCCATTATCAGAATGGACCAGCCAGGATCAACAGGCGATCGAAGAAGCACTGACGATTACCGAAACCCAATCATTTCGTACACGTTTCATGAAAACACTCAGCGGTGGGGAATGCCAGCGAGTGATGATAGCTGCCGCTTTAAGTCAACAAACACCCTTAATCTTGCTGGATGAACCCACCAGCTATCTCGATCCTCACCATCAGGTAGAAATCCATCAGCTGATTAATCAACTCAACAAAAATCATCAAATGACCGTGATTGAAGTCAGCCATGATATTAACCACGCAGCTCACCCTGATAAACAGGTATTAGCTCTGCGTGAAGGTCAGGTGTTGTGGCAAGGTAACGGTCCGGACTTACTTGATAAGCAACGGCTCAAACAACTCTACCAACAGGACTTCACCTTTGTTGTGCATCCGACAAATCAGCGCTTAGTAGCTTTGGCAGACACTCCATGACGTCATCACATAAACTGATATTGATTACGTTGTTCAGCCTTGTCATCGCACTATCAGCTCCTTGGGTAGGACTCAACGATATTGCTGATGACATCCTTAAACAACAGATTCTATTGGATATCAGAGTGCCACGAGTACTCTTCGCCTTTGTCGCTGGTGCTGGCTTATCGCTCTGTGGCATGGTATTTCAGGCTATGTTTCATAATCCACTGGCTACGCCTTTCACATTAGGTGTCGCCAGTGGTGCTTCTTTCGGAGCCGCATGCACCGTTTTTTTAGGCATTAACGTTAGCTTATTCGGTTTTGACATCATTACGATAGGGGCTTTTATCGGTGCCTTAGTGGCGATTACTTTTGTCTTTTTCATCAGCCAGCTACAACGCGGATTTTCCAGTGAAACCTTGCTGCTTACGGGGGTCGCCACCAGCTTCTTTTTTTCCAGCCTGATTTTATTTATTCAGTATCTGAGTGATATGACAGACTCTTTTATGATCATGCGCTGGCTCATGGGAGGATTAACTTCAGCCAGCTATCAATCACTCTTGCAGCTCATTCCCGTTGTCACCGTCAGTACGGCTATCATTTTATGGCTGAGTCGTGAACTGAACCTGTTAATGGCAGGGGATGATATTGCTCTTAGTCGTGGGGTATCGGTTAGGCAGGTACGTTATCTGTTATTTTTCTCCACCTCTTTATGTGTGGGTGGCATTGTTGCCTTATCTGGCCCCATTGGCTTTATCGGCATGATGGTGCCACATATCTGCAGACTGATAATCGGGACCGATCATCGCTGGCTTACACCGGCAACCATCATGTTCGGTGGTGGCTTTTTAATTCTGTGCGATGGAATTGCCAGACTGCTGATTGCCCCTGCAGAAATTCCTGTGGGTATTATCACGACGTTACTTGGCGGCCCTTTTTTTCTGTGGTTGTTAATTAAACGTCGACAAGGTTAATTCAGGATCTGCTACTCTCTGCCAATATTTCAGAGGAAAACGCTGATGCAGACATCAAGACGACAGTTTCTACAATGGGGGCTGACTTCAACACTGCTATTGACTACACCTTTGGCACTAGCAGAAAACCTAAAACAGCCGCCTAGGCATATTGCTTTTGATAATCTGCATACCGGTGAAAAGATGAAAGTGACCTATTGGGAAGCTGGTTTTTATAAAACGGATGCATTGAAACAGATCAATCATATACTGCGCGATCACCGAACAGATGAACAAATGCCCATCGACCGACATCTGATTGATCTTCTTAATCTGTTACATACCGAGCTTGGCAGTAAAAGTCCTTTTCAAATCATATCCGGCTATCGTTCCAGTCAGACTAATTCCATGCTTAGAAAAACGTCTGATGGTGTGGCTAAAAAGAGTCTGCATATGGTGGGGAAAGCCATTGATGTGCGATTAGCTGATGTCGAATTGTCACGTCTTCGTGAAGCAGCACTGACATTAAACGCCGGTGGTGTGGGCTATTATCCTAAGTCGAATTTTGTCCATTTAGACACTGGTCGACCACGACAGTGGCAAGGTTAATCTAACTCGTTCAGTAATCGCTCTGCCAGTTCTCTGACACGTTGCATTTGCTTCTGGTAATTACGTGAGAAACGGTCATGCTCTTTTTTCATTTCTTCGTGTCTTAGCTGCATTTTTCGATGCATTTTTTGATGTTTTTCTAATTCGATATGGCTCGGACAGGTACTTAAACAATGTTCATCAAGGCCACATTCGTAACGAACAATTTCCGCATTATGCTCATCAATGCGTTTTTTGTGTTTCTCGATGCTCGATGAGTGTTCTGGTAAGGATTTTTCCAACAGATAGATGAGCGCCACCATACGCTGTGTTGAGTGCTGCCAGTGTTCAATTTCTTCCTGCCAGCGCTGATCATCTTCCTGCCACTTTTGGTTATAGTGTTTAAGCTGTTCTCTCTGTTCCATTGCGTTCATACCAACACCCTTGCATCATGCAGCTGCTTATTGAAATTATCTGACAAAAATATTAACGCTGAAATTCATCAGCCAGCACGGTAAATTTGCCTTATTTTTTATGAATCATTCATAGCAGGACAGCGACGTTAAATAAACGTAAAATAACGAGATTTATTTCAGTTTCAGGAAACACCATGTCCCATATTGTCGTTTGTGCGTTATATAAATTTGTCACGCTAGACAATTACACCGAGTTAAAAACGCCGTTACTTGATTTCATGCTCGAACACGAGGTTCGCGGCACATTATTGCTGGCACAAGAAGGCATTAATGGCACGGTTGCAGGCTCCAGAGAAGCCATCGATGCTTTGCTTAATTATTTGCAACAGGATCCAAGATTGGATCCGATAAGTTACAAAGAATCCTTCACTGATACCGCGCCGTTTATGCGCACCCGGGTCAAACTCAAAAAAGAAATCGTCACCATGGGCGTAGAAGGCATTGATCCAAAACAAGTCGTCGGTACCTATGTCAAACCCAAACAGTGGAACGAACTGATCTCTGCCTCCGATGTATTGTTAATCGATACCCGCAATGATTATGAAGTCCAGGTTGGCACCTTCAAAAATGCAGTGAATCCACAAACCGATAGTTTCAGAGAGTTTCCTGACTACGTGAAATCCCACTTGGATCCTGAAAAACACAAACGTGTTGCGATGTTCTGCACAGGCGGTATTCGTTGTGAAAAATCTACGGCCTTCCTCAAAGAACAAGGATTTGACGAGGTATACCATCTGGAAGGTGGCATTCTGAAATACCTGGAGGAAGTCCCTGCTGAAGAATCCATGTGGCAAGGTGAATGTTTTGTATTTGATGACCGAGTCACGGTCAATCACAATCTGGAAAAAGGCGACTATGATCGATGTCACGCCTGCCGACTACCCATTACTGAAGAAGAAAAACAAAGCCCGTTGTATCAAAAAGGCGTCAGCTGTCCGCATTGTTATGACAAAACCACACCTGAGCAAAAAGCCCGTTATGCTGAGCGTGAAAAGCAAATTCAATTAGCTAGACAACGTGGTGAGGCGCATATCGGTGTCGAAACTCAGGAAGCTGTTGAAAAACATCGTGCCGAAAAAAAACGCCGCCGCGAATTAGACCGTCAGGCAGCTAAGACAAAGGCTTGATATGCGTCTAGTCCATCTTCTTTGCCTTAGTTTTTGTTTATGCGTTACCCCGGTCTGGGCAAGCGAACATGATGTTGCCGTCGCCAGCGCTCACCCCTTAGCCACACAAGCCGGTATTGAGATTCTGGAACAAGGTGGCAATGCCTTTGATGCTGCCGTGGCCGTCACCGCTGCCTTAGCTGTCGTCGAGCCTGCGGGATCAGGTCTGGGCGGTGGCGGTTTCTGGTTACTACATCAGGCAGAAACTAACAAAGATATTATGGTGGATGGACGTGAAATGGCGCCCGGTAAAGCCAGTACTGATATGTATCTCAATCAGCAAGGCGAGTTCGAACAATCCCGCTCCCTCAATGGCCCACTTGCTGCCGGCATTCCCGGTGTGCCCGCTGGTATCGTATATCTAAGCGAGCACTACGGTAAATTGCCTCTTAAACAAAGTCTGGCACCCGCTATTCGTTATGCGCTAGAAGGTTTTGCAGTGGGTCAGCACTACACCGATATGGCGCGTTTTCGGCTGTCGGCATTAAACCAATACGCCGCCAGCCGTCGGCAGTTTCTTGATAATGGACAAGTCCCCAGTGTGGGCACCGTCATTAAACAGCCTGACTTAGCACATACGCTGAATAACATTGCCCAACAAGGTAAAGCTGGTTTTTATGAGGGCAATATTGCCCAGCGTTTAGTTGAAGCTGTTCAGCAGCAGGGTGGCATCTGGACTTTAGATGATTTACAGCATTATGAAGTCAAACTCAGACAACCGATAAAAGGGCTTTATCAAGGCTACACCATCACCTCTGCAGCCCTTCCCTCTTCAGGCGGTATTGTGATGGTCAATGCATTAAATCAGCTTTCCGCTTTTGACTTGGCTGACGCTAAGACCACACAGAAAAGGCATCTGGTCATCGAAGCTATGCGCCGGTCTTATCGTGATCGCAGTCGTTTTCTGGGTGATGCTGATTTTGTAGCTATTCCTGATTACTTAACTTCGGTCGACTATGGTAAACAACTTAGCGACACGATTGATCCGGTTCATGCGACGCCGAGTCCCGCCCTGACAGACCAATCCATTGAAGGCGAAGATACCACGCACATTTCCATACTCGACAGTCAGGGTAATCGGGTGGCTGCTACGTTAAGTGTTAACTATCCATTCGGTTCTGGGTTTGTTGCAGAAGGAACTGGCGTATTACTTAACGACGAAATGGATGACTTTTCTGCCCCATCTGGTGCCGCCAATGTTTATGGTCTTGTTGGTGAAAAAGCCAATGCTATTGCCCCCTACAAGCGACCACTGTCGAGCATGACACCGACCTTTGTCGAAAATAATGATCGTTTACTTATTACCGGCACACCCGGTGGCAGCCGCATTATCAGTATGGTGTTACTTAGCGTGCTTGATTTTATCGAAGGCAAAAGTGCAGAAGTTATCGTGGCTGCACCTCGCTACCATCATCAATATCTACCTGATGAAGTGCAGGTAGAAAACGTGGGTTTTAACGAACAGGAACTGGATGCACTAAAGCAAAGAGGTCATCACATCACCCCACTATCACGTCAATACGGTGATATGCACATCATCATCCAAGATAAAATCAATCGCACACTCAATGCCGCCAGCGATCCGCGTGGTGAAGGTCAGGCGACGATCATCACACTGGAAAAATAATCACAGCCGCATTTTTTGCGGCATAACGCCTCTTCTTGCTTGCGCTAGGGCGCTGGTTTCTAAAATAATCAAACCCACTATCGTCAGTGAGATCGGAATCAGACAAAACCAGCCAACCACCGCCAGTTGAATCATTCGCATATTGGCATCTTCCTGTCCTTGTAACACACCCCAAGCGATAAGAAAGAGTACAAGTGAGACGGCATAAGACACAATAAGAAAACGACTACGACGCCAGGCACATTGCCAATGTGCTAATACCAGTTCCGTTTTATTTGCAGGCCTGTGTGCTTGAATCCAGATCGATAAAATCATCATCAGTGAGCAGGCAATTGGCACACTGAAAATTAGCCACAGATTTTCCGTTGCAAAAAGTATGGCTGGCAAAAGAAAATGAAAAATAGCGATATTGAACATCATCCTTTCATGCGGCTGACTGGCGAGATGTGCTGTGTTATCCGTTTCAGACATAAAGACTCCCCTATTGATTATTACGCACCTTTGCGTGCATCAGATAAAGCGGTCATTTCCAACATAAAGATGAACAAAACCATCAGTAAAATCGGTACGGCCGCAATTCGGCTGAAGACTACGAGCATAATGGTCGCCATATTATGATCAGGCTGCATAGCTGAAATAGACCATGCCACCAGCATAATGACAACAGACACGCCATAGCTGATTAGCAACCACTTGGCATGACGCCATGCTAAATTCCAGTGTTGCTGAGTGACTACACTAGCATACTGACCAAACTTGGCTTTCCAGGCAATCCAGCCTATGCTGACCAGAGCACCCACAAGCGCAAAACTCAGAATCCAGGCAATGTGTCCGGAACTGAATGCAGCCACAGGAAGCAATAAATGAAACAAGGCGAGATTAATCATCATACGTTCATGCGGCAGGCTGGCTTCTTTTATATCATTGTTCATCATTTAATCCATTAACATTTGCTAATATAGCTTTATGATGAACCTGAT
>NZ_DIAC01000053.1:23670-26387 GCF_002414625.1 Methylophaga sp. UBA5088
TATGATGAACCTGATAGACAGTCATTGCCACCTTGATTTTGATGCTTTTGATAAAGACAGAGAAAACATTCTTTCTGAATGTGCTTCATCCGGCATTCAACAGATCATCGTACCCGGCGTTACTGTATCCCAGTGGCCAAAACTCATTAAAACGTGTGACCATTATCCGGCGCTTAGGTTGGCTTTAGGCTTACACCCGATGTTTATGGCGGAACATAAGCCTAATCATATTGATCAGTTACGCACAGCATTAACAAAGAACAAAGCGATCGCTGTTGGTGAAATTGGTCTCGACTTTTTCGTCGCTGATGCTGACAAAGAAGCACAGACCGAGCTGTTTAAAAAACAGCTAAAGCTCGCCGCTGATTTCAACCTACCCGTTATTCTGCATGTTCGCAAAGCGCATGATGAAGTGCTTAAACTGCTGAGAGAAATCAAGGTTCCGGGCGGCATTGTGCATGCGTTTAATGGCAGTCTGCAGCAGGCAGAACATTATCAAAAACTGGGATTTTTATTTGGCGTTGGCGGTGCCCTAACCTACCCTAGAGCAAACAAATTGAAAACGTTATTTAGCCAATTACCAGAAGAGTATATTGTGCTGGAAACGGATGCGCCCGATATGCCTCTCGCGGGTTATCAAGGTGAGCGAAATACGCCTGAACGCATTCCTATCATTCTCAGCACACTGGCTGAGCTACGTTCGGTTTCAGAAGCATCGCTGGCAGCAGCCACCACGGCCAACTGCCAGAGAGTGTTTCATCTGGTTTAATCGTGATGACCGATTTCACCTTCCGTGAATAAATAGTCTTTCAACTCATCATTAAATTTAGGATCACGACGACGAATCCATTCCAGTGTCATAGCAGCATGCTCTTTTTCTTCGTCACGATTATGTTCCAGAATTTTTTTCAACTCAGGGTCATGACAGGCATCTACCCGCTGGTTATACCAATCAACGGCTTCTAGCTCTTCCATTAATGAAACTATCGCGCGATGCATATCGCGAGTTTCAGTTGATAATTCTTCGATGGGTTCGTGATAGCCTTCACTTGCCATATAAATCTCCTCTCTCTTAAAAGTGGTTGTATACGATGTTCTTGTGAACGATGCTAAAACTAGCATGTAGGGCGATAAGTTGGCACTATCAGAGGTTAAAAAACATCATAAATAATTCTCAGGACCATCATGGCAAATAAAGATATTTCGCTGATTCTAGACACTGTTAACGACATTATTATTGGAAAACAACAACCTATAAAACTGGCCCTGGCCTGTCTGTTAGCCAGAGGTCATTTGCTGATTGAAGATCTGCCGGGTGTAGGCAAAACCACGTTAGCTCATACGCTTGCGGCTACCATGGGGCTGAGTTTTCAACGCATTCAATTCACCAGTGATATGTTGCCCGCCGATATTATTGGTATCAGCATTTATGATAGGGAGTCCTCTAAGTTTCATTTCCACCACGGCCCTATTTTTACTCAGTTTATTCTGGCTGATGAAGTCAATCGCGCCTCGCCCCGAACCCAAAGTGCGCTGCTTGAAGCCATGGAAGAGCATCAAGTTACCGTAGATAACGACACCTTAAATCTACCTGAACCATTTTTTGTGATTGCCACGCAAAATCCCAGTCATCAGATTGGCACTTTCCCTTTACCGGAATCGCAGCTAGATCGCTTCCTGATGCGCATAGAACTGGGCTACCCCGATGCCAACGCGGAGCGACAATTACTCAAGGGAATAGATAGGCGTCAACTGTTAAAGCAACTTCAGGCAGTCATCACAGCCAACGTACTACTAACACTACAACAGCAAGCCAGCGAACTTATCGTGTCGGATGCGCTGATTGATTACCTGCAAAAAATTCTGCAACACACACGTGAATCCGGCCATTATCATCACGGTCTGTCTCCCAGAGCGGGTTTAGGTTTACTTAACGCGGCAAAAGCCTGGGCATTTATTGAAGGCCGCGATCATGTCTTACCGGAAGATATACAAGCCGTTTTGCCTAGTGTGGTGAATCATCGTCTGCAATTGGTGGATGAGACGCAACAGCCAGACTGGATTGATAGTTTAATTCAACAAGTTCCTATCCCCTGATAATGGTCAACAGCTTCACTCAATTTTGGCAGAAATGGCAGCAGCGACAGCGTATCTTTATTATGCCGTCAGCCTATGGTTATGCTTATGTCGTGCTGCTGATAGTCATGTTGCTGGGCGCGATTAATTATAATAATAGTCTCGGACATTTACTGTGCTTTTTGCTGGTTGGTCTTGGTCAGGTAGCGATGCATCATAGTCATCGAAATATCAAACATCTGAGTTTGACGGTGACAGCTTTAGATCCGGTGTTCTACGGCCAATCTGCCCAGTTTCGATTAACGACAAACAACACGAAACCACAGGCTAGTTTTCAGCTGGAGGTCCGACACAAAATCAGTACAAAGAAATCACGTTGGCCCTTTATCAAACGTTATCAATCTTTGCAGTTATTGGATAAGGTTGATGGCCATAGCAACCACACGTCGACACTGACTATCCCAACACTAAAACGTGGATGGCAACCATTAAATACCCTTAGCGTGACTAGCAGCTATCCTCTCGGTTTATTTCAGTGTTGGACATTATTCGACACCTCAGCTCAGGTCTTGGTCTATCCTCAGGCGAAAGGTCAAAAGCCATTACCCATGAACGCTGAGACCGGACAGGAAGCACGCAAG
>NZ_DIAC01000053.1:26562-33794 GCF_002414625.1 Methylophaga sp. UBA5088
AACGCAAGCATGAGCAGCAAGGAGAAGATGATTTTGCAGGCTTACGATCCTATCGCGAAGGTGAAGCGTTGCACCGCGTCGCCTGGAAAGCGATGGCTCGTGATGATCAGATGCGTAGCAAACAGTTCTCATCACCACAAGGCAGAGAGATATTATTCCGCTGGGAAGATGTGGCTGATATCAACGACACTGAGCAAAAACTGTCTCAGCTCAGTCAATGGATTTGCCAGGCAGAGCAACAAGGTGATCGCTATGGCCTGATGTTACCTCACACTGAAGTCGCTACTTCTCATGGTCCGTCTCATCAACATCATTGTTTAAAATTGTTGGCGTTGTTTGATGAAAACCGTTGATTTATCACCACCGCAAGCCACTATCAATGCTTTAATTCTGGCGCTGAGTCTTGCGGCTATTCCACACATTATCTACCAGCCTGTATGGGTAGGCATGACGTTTGTGATCATGATTAGCTGGCGCTTATTGCATCACTGGAAAGACTGGCCTTTGCCTGCAGCGAGTCGCTGGTTGAAAGTGTTACACAACGGCACAGCCCTGCTGACTATTGTGATGCTTTTTGCCCAGTTTGGTCTCACCATTGGCCGTGATGCCGGTGCCGCTTTACTCACTATGATGCTGGCCTTCAAAGTGGTGGAAATCCGCTCTCTGCGTGACTATTACCTCAGCTGTTTTCTGGGTTTCTTTGTCGTCATTACCAACTTCTTTTACAGCCAAAGTGTGTTTATGGTGGTGCTAATGCTGATTGTGGTTATCGGCCTTGGATATTGCTTACTCAGTGTGAACAGTCAGGTCAGTGCACTCAATATCAAACAACGCTTATGGTTATCCAGCAAAATGGTGTTACAAGCCACACCGATGATGCTGTTTCTGTTTGTGTTATTCCCACGCATCTCAGGCCCTATCTGGGGGCTGCCACAAGATGCAAATGCCAATCAGTCTGCTCAAATGACAGAGCAACTCACCTTGGGAGAACTGCCTCCATCACAGGGAACTACCGGCATTAATGACCAAATTCAGATGGGTAAAATCAGTCAGCTTATTCAATCTGATGCCATCGCTTTTCGGGTTAAATTTACTGATAATGTCAAACCTGCCCCGTCAGAACTTTACTGGCGTGGCCCGGTTTTATGGAAAACCAATGGCACAGTCTGGTCGCCCATTGCAGAAAAAAATATAGACTCATCCAAGCCCAATATTCAGGTGTCAGGAGATGCTTACAACTATCAGATGACGTTGGAGCCACATAACAAAAAATGGTTATTTGCGCTCGACTTCCCAACACAATTGCCAACATCACTCTCGACACATATCAAGACAGATGGCCAACTAAACAGTACTAAAGCCATTAAACAACGCACACAATATTCCCTGATATCCAGCCCGTCTTACACTTTTAATGCTTCATCTGATCCAAACCTTCATGCCGCATTACAACTGCCTGAAAACAAGCACACTAAAACACGTGCTTTGGCTCACAAATGGCAGCAGCAATCAGCTACACCTCAGCAGTATATTGATACCATCTTAGCCTTTTTTACAAACGATGGTTTTGTCTATTCACTCAGCCCACCCGCACTTCGCGGCGACACGGTGGATCAGTTCTTATTCACTACCAAAGAAGGTTTCTGCGAACACTATGCCGCCAGTTTTACTGTGCTAATGCGAGCGGCAGGCATTCCGGCACGTATTGTCACGGGTTATCAGGGCGGAGATATTAACCCGGTTGATAATATTCTCACTGTCAGACAACGTGACGCGCATGCCTGGAGCGAAGTCTGGCTAGCCGGTCAAGGCTGGGTAAGAATTGATCCAACGGCCGCTGTGTCACATCAACGTATTGAACAAGGCATCGGACAGCTATTACCGCCTGGAAGACAATCACCTGCAATGCTTGGCAATCACAGTCAACTCGTCGCGGCATGGAACAGTCTCAAAAATAACTGGAACGCATTTAACACCGCCTGGGATATGTGGGTGGTGTCTTTCGGCCCGGAGCGCCAGCTTGAGTTGTTATCAAAACTGGGCATGACTAATCCAAACTGGAAGAAAATGACGCTGGTCTTGACGATCTTATTCGTTCTCACCGGACTCATTATGATGTTGAGTGTCTGGTTTAAACGTTCACCTGATGATCCAGCTGTTGCCTTGTATCAGCAATTTTGTAAGAAATTAGCTAGAACGGACATAACAAAAGCCGACTACGAAGGCCCTCAAGATTTTGCCCAACGCGCTCAAGTCGCCTTACCCAAGTATCAGCAGCAAATTGAGAGCATTACCACCCAATTTACAACTTGGCGCTATCGCCAACAAGACGATCAAACGCTGGCCTCATTACGTGAAGAAGTAAAGGCATTTAACCCCAAGCGTTAACTGTCTTTGCCAAGCTGCGTGAATTTACGGAAAATAGACAACCTTAATTTGTTGGTTTCAAGGAACACGCATGGCACATTCCAATCCCCTGTTTGAACGCACTCACATTTTGATTGGTGATGAAGGCATCGAAAAGCTGCAAAACAGCCATATTTTTCTGGCGGGCATTGGTGGTGTGGGCTCTTATACAGCGGAAGCCTTGGCCAGAATGGGCGTGGGTAAAATGACACTGGTTGACCATGACGTAGTGTCCGGCTCGAACATGAACCGCCAGCTTGTTGCGCTACGTTCGACTGTGGATGTATTAAAAGCTGACGTCATCGCTGATCGTATTAAAGATATTAACCCGGACTGTCAGGTCACCTTAATCACCGACTTTTTAACACCAGAGTCGATCCCCACCGTATTATCACAAGACTACGATGTAGTGATCGATGCAATTGATAGCTTAAGCAGTAAAGCTGCTTTATTAGAGACCGCATGGCGCAACGAGATGACGGTCTTTGCCAGTATGGGGGCCGGTGGAAAGCTCGATCCCACCCAAGTCAAAACCGGTGATTTAATGGATACCTCCATTTGTAAACTTGCCAAACACTTACGTGGGCAATTACGTAAACGTGGTATTGGCAGAGGCATTCAGACGGTGTACTCATTGGAAGCACCACTACCTCCGTTACCACCAGAACCGGTCAGCCGTGGTCGGGCACGTGCCGTGAATGGCACGGTCAGTTATATGCCATCCATCTTTGGCTTAACCTTAGCAGGTCTGGTTATCAATCACATTATCGGTGACTCACGACGTGTCTGATCCGACGGATGTTATTAACTGCAATGACTTTATGTTGCAGCAACTACACACCCTACTCAGCAAATACGGCTTGGAAATAGAGAAAGTCTCAACAGATGAAGCCATTCCAGGCAGTTTTTTTGGTGAACGTGAAGCCGGTTTAATTGGGAATAAACTCATCGTCCGTTCAGACACCCCGGTTCATTCTGTCTTACACGAAGCGGGTCACTATATCTGTATGGACCCAAAGCGTCGAGCCAACTTACATACTGATGCTGAAGGTGATTACGATGAAGAAAACGGCGTCTGTTATCTTCAAATTCTATTAGCCGGCCATATCCAGCAAATGGGCCAATCTCGTATGCTCAGAGATATGGATCGCTGGGGTTACACCTTTCGTCTAGGCAGTGCCAAGGCCTGGTTTGAACAAGATGCCGACGACGCTCGTCAATGGTTGGAAGACTTCAATATTATCGATTCAGCACAACAGCCCACATGGCAGGTTCGTAGCACATAATCATTCACGCTCTTACCTGTTTCTCTTTTTATATCAGTACTTTTAATAAGATTGTAGAGTTGAACAACTTTCTGTACAGGTATTGAATTTTTATCTATACTTGTACAATAAATTGTACATATTAAGGTGTGATATGAAAGTTGTTTCTTTTACAGAAGCGCGTAATAGTTTGAAGGCTGTTTTAGATCGAGTTATCAATGATGCCGACACCACAGTTATTTCACGTCGAGACTCTCAGGATGCGGTGGTAATGTCATTAGATTATTACAATAGTCTAATGGAAACCGTTCATTTACTTCGTTCCCCCGCAAACGTTGAGCATCTGAATAAATCCATTGCTCAGTATAAACAAGGAAAAGTTGCAGAACGGAAATTACTGGATGAGTAAACGACTGCTGACATGGACAGATGAAGCATGGAATAGCTATTTATATTGGCAGACACAAGACAAAAAAACGCTCAAACGAATCAATAAGTTGATTGCTGATGTTAAACGCTCCCCATTTGAAGGCATAGGAAAACCAGAGGCCTTAAAAGAAAACTTGTCTGGCTTTTGGTCACGGAGAATCGATGACATCAATAGATTAGTCTATGCCGTCGATAACAGTGCTATAACTATTATTTCCTGCCGCTATCATTATTAACGGCTATACCGAAAAGAAAATCATCAATCGTTGGGTTTCGCTAACGCTTTACCCAACCTACACAATAAAAAAACTCTCTTTCGTAGATACCATCTCTCCAAACCGAGCACAATAACCTAAATCAGGCATTGTGGCCGATATTCGCTTTGGTGTTTCACGACACCAAAACAAATTTGCACAAGCTTTCTCATCGCCGCCACAATGGCTTGCATCTTACTTTTTCCCTTGCTCAGTAGTCGTTGATACTGAGCACGAAGATCCGGGTTACAAGAGACAGAAGTGACTGCGGCCATATAGAGTTTGGCTCTGATTTTCGATGATCCTTGCTTGCTTAAACGGCTTCGACCTTTCCATTGTCCTGACTCTTGTATCCGTGGGATCAAACCTATAAACGCAGCCACTTGTCCTGCACAAGCAAATTGATGACCGTGTAAGACGCTCAGCATAACGCGTGATACTACTCGTCCAACACCAGGAATACTGGTCATCAAATCTCTATCCTTTTTGAGCTGAGGATGACGGTCAATATGGTCATCAATACTTTGCTCAAGCTGCTTCTTTTCAGCTGTAAGATAAGTCACCATATGTGTGATTGATTCAATGATACGGTCTGAAGAACAACTAAATTGGGCTTTTTCAAGACGATTCAATTCGCGTTGAAGATCGGTTTCAAGCGCGTCAAAACGAGCGAGCAATGCTTTGAGCTCTCTGACTTCAGGAGACTCTGGCTGCCACGCTCTTGGCATCATTCTGTGGCTAAATAACGCCAGCATGACACTATCTTTTAAATCAGTTTTGTGGGTATTCCCTAAACTGTTTGCAAAATCTTTTGAACGCGCGGGGTTAAGTACACAGACTTTAAAACCTAATTTGTGTAGGGTACAAGCCATGGGTTCATGGTAGATACCCGTTGATTCCATTACAACCTGAATACTTGAAGCAGCTGCCTTGGTTTGATGTGTTAACCACTTAGCTAAATCATCATGACCGGCATGCGTGTTTTTGAATACCTTGGTTTTTATTTTGTTATTTTCAGGATCGCTCAACCAACAACAATCCAGCTTGGTTTTACTTATATCAATTCCAATGTGGTGCATCTCTTATTACCCTTGTTCATACAGCATCACTGAAAAGACAGTGCGCTTGGATACCATTCAATATAGTGAGAATAATGAACTTGGGAGTTAAATCTACGACTCTGCATCATGTGCCAAGGTTGGGTTCAACTTCTCCAAGTTCAGGAACCTCTGCTAGCTAAACAGATATTCCTGGAGAGATACAAGGTTGGGTTGAAGCATGAAACCCAACAAATACAACCACTTCAAAAATCTGATTTTCACTGTACACTGACTAATATCCAAACTTAACTATGGCACTTACAGGAGGCACAATGAGTACGCCGATTTCTTCTCCCGTCACTGATTTACTTGAAGCACAAGGTATTGCGTTTGAAGTGATTGAAATTCCACTAACCGAAGATAAAAAGCCGGTGCGTAACCTGGAAGAACTGTTAAGCAGTCAGGGGCATGATCCGAAATCTGTGGTGCGTAGTTTGTTGTTTAAAACCGGTTCGGATAATTATGTGTTGTTAGCCGTTGCCAGCGGTGGTCGAGCTGACTGGGGCATTTTGAGAAAGCACCTGGAAGAACGAAAGCTGCGTATGGCCGAATTTGATGAAGTGCCAGAAGCGACGGGCTATGTAGTAGGTGCTGTGCCACCGATTGCTTTGCCTGACAGCGTCACTGTGTTACTCGATGAGAGTGTGACAAAATTTGATAATGTCGTGATTGGCAGTGGCGTCTTAGGTTACGCCTTGGGCTTAACCTCAGCTGACTTACAAAAAGTGATGGCTGATGTCGACCGCGGCACATTTGTGAAAGAGTAAAAAGCAAAGACACGCTATATAAAAAGGCTGACATCATGATGATGTCAGCCTTTTTTGTATGATAGCATCTACTCCCCGTCGTCGAAGTCACCTTTATATTTCGGGTTAGGTTTAGCTGACTTCGAACGCTTATCTCCTTTTTCCTGATGTGAATGAGAGTCTGGCTGCTCTTCTTGTTCAGTATCACCATGTGATAACTCTTTCACTTCAAGCTCATTCACCATACGTAAAGGTGCCGCTGGCGCTTTACCCTCTTTGTCCTCACCAAAGTAAAGAGTGAGGTGTGGGAATGGAATTTCGATACCCGCAGCATCCAGATGGCGTTTAACCAGACGGTTATAGGCGCGGCCAATACTCCACTGACTGCCTGGCAGCGTTTTGATTCTGACTCGAATATTTACCGAGCTATCTGCAAGAGCTGTCACACCATGTACTTCCAGCTCATCATCAAGAATTTGAGAGCGTAATTCATCATCAGACATCAATTCTGCAAACGCTTCACGCAATTTGATGATGACTTGATCAGTATCTTCCCTATAAGCCACACCATACTCACCGAGATGATATGCAAACTCTCGCATATAGTTGGATACCGTCCCCACTGATGAGAATGGAATAATATGGAATGTACCAGACAGATCACGTAAGCCCAGCGAACGAATAGTCAGCTTTTCGGCTACGCCAGTAATACCATCTGCTGTGACCACATCACCTGTATTAATCGCATTTTCTAGCTGGATAAATATACCGGTAATCACATCTTGAACCAGTTTTTGTGCACCAAAGCCAATGGCTAAGCCCATCACGCCAGCACCAGCAATCAGCGGTCCGATATTGATACCCACTTCAGATAAAACGATCATAACGGTCATCACCGTAATGGTGATGGCAACCGCATTCCTGAAAATAGTTAACAGCGTTTTCTCTCTGGCACTGGGCATATGACCGCTATCTTCAGGATTGAGACGATGCTCAATCCAGCTGGCCAGCACAATCCATGTCAGCATCGCA
>NZ_DIAC01000053.1:33990-36978 GCF_002414625.1 Methylophaga sp. UBA5088
ACACAATTAAGAAAATCGAAATGGCTGAGGTGATGACGTGCATTCCCGTCGCAGAACTCATCCAGTTCGCTAAATTCACAATGCCCCAGGCATCCAGAATGGCACTGATAACCAGCACAACAACTATCAACTTGAAGACTTTAAATACACGAGGCAGCTGCTCATTAATACGATTCTCGGCATTTGCCAGGTGCTGCTTAAAGGCTTTTGGCAGAGTAATGCCATGTTCAGAGGCCATATCCAACAAAGCAATCACCCCGATACCGACCAGAACAGCTACAACTGTTTTTATCGTCGCTAACAGAATAATCGGCAAGGCCTCTTCTGATTTCACTAAAAGCCCTGTACCCAATACCAGAAAATAGATAGATGCAAACCAATGCCAAGTCTTGGCTAAGACCCGTAAGGTGACATCATTCACACTAAAATGGCTATGTTTGGCTGTAGCGATTAACTGCTCTTTCACCGTATTTTTCTTTTTAAAGACCACGCTTAGAGCAAAAATAATGGTAAAGAGAACAATAACAAGATTGGCTAATTGACTCAGACTTTCTGAAATCGACATAGCCAGAAATGGCACAATAAACAACGTGCCGTAACCAACTAATGACACGATGATAGAAAAGAAGCTCGACCAGTAACGAGCGGTTTCCGTGGAAATAGAGAGTAAGCGCAAGCCTTCATTTCTTGCTGCAAATATAGCTCTAATCAGTACTTTGGTAAGTTCAACTGCCAGGAAGATATTTAAAAACAGCGTTTCTGAAACAGCAATATCACCTACTTTTCCTACCGCTAACAAAGCAACGCCATACCCCGCCAGCCAAGCTAATGCCACTACAGCAATATCTACAATTGTTGCAATGATGACCGCGGTTACTTTAATGATAACAGCATGTGTACTATGCTCACGCATAGCGAAATTGTTGGTACTGCGAAAAATAAACCGAGCCAGTATTCTGAATATAATAAAACTCAGAATCGTTGCTGCAGCAACAATCGCTGTAGTGATGAGATCCTTAAACCAACCTTGAGTCGTTTTATCAGATCCTGTCCAGATAGAGGTAATCGCATCCCAACTACCTTTAAGGGTGGACATCATGGTTTGAACAACCGACTGACTTTGCTCTGCAATAGCCGCGGCAAGGGAATCCTCAGACTTTTTGTCTTCCGCTTTTTTTTCGCTATTCGATGACTCTTTGCCATTTTGCTTATCAGCATTGTCTGACAAATTATTTAATTCTTCGATTAACTTATCACGCGTTTCAGGATTCTCAATTAAGTTGGCTAAACTTCGGTAAACATCGGCTTGTGATTCACCCGATTTTGGATTCTGCAAGCTTGTAGAAGATGGATCAGCATTCGCCATCGATTGCGTTGGTGAAGCCAAACCCAGCAAAAATACAGTGATAAGTAATAGCTGGGGCAATAAAAAATACGTTCGGACGTTTGGCACAAAGTTCTCCTGAAGTTAAGCCAAATTATATATTGCGAAAAAGATAATGGCTGGCAACCATAACAACTCAGCACATCAGACACAAATTAGAACACACTCATGACAATCAATAAATGTGGTGATTGAATTGAATGTCAGGCTGGTAGAATAGAATCAAAAATAATCTATCCTCTATTTTCTATCAAAGATTCTTTTCAGACAGGACTTCTTATGGACTCTGATATCCGACTCAGTTATGCCGGGTTGTTAAAAAATCATTTTGGTCTGATTGCTGCTGCTTATCTGGCAGTGTTTACCGGTAATCTTGGACAAAGCTTTTTTATTGGTTTATTTCGGACTGATATCAGCGAATATCTTAATATATCTGCCGGTGAGTTTGGCTCTATCTACGCGGTGATTACGATGATCAGTGGCTTTTTGGTCATGCACTTTGGTCCAAAAATCGACTGGATAGCGCCGCGTCGTTATGTACTTAGCGTGCTTATTGTTTTAACGATTGGCGTATTAATGCTCACCTTGTCCCCCTGGTGGGGCTTATGTGTGTTTGGCCTGGGTTTGCAGCGCTTATGTGGACAGGGATTGATGACTCATTTTGGCAGCACACTTGCCGGACGTGAATTCTCTACTAATCGAGGTAAAGCACTGGGGCTTGTCACGCTGGGCATGCCAACAGGTGAAATTATATTACCGCCTATTATTGCTTTAATGGCTGTCAGTTTTAGCTGGCAGCAGGTGTGGTGGAGTAGTCTTGCCGTGCTTATTGGGCTCTGGGCTTTACTGATTTTATTTGTTGACTGGCCTCCTGCACCACGTCAAAAGAACGAGCATAAACAACATAAAGACGCAGGACCCAGCCCTACCCGTGATCTACGTTTCTGGTTATTACTGCCAATGCTGATGGTATTACCCATTACCCTGACAGGCATTTTTATCTATCAAGCTCAGATGACAAAAGATTTACTCGCCAGCCCGACGACATATGCTTTGGCCTTAACAGGATTAGGTATCGCTCGTTTTCCCGGAGCGTTATTAGGGGGGCGTTGGATTGATGAATACGGTGCCACCACGTTGGCAAAACTTTACCTGATTCCATTTGCTTTAGCCTTATTAATTGCCGCTACCGTTGGTGGGGATATGGGTATCTGGATTTTAATGCTTGGGGCTGGCACAGCATTAGGTATGTCTTCGCCGATTGGGGATACGTTATTGGTTCGACTATGGGGCCGAGATCACTTAGGTCAGGTGCGTTCGTTGAAGTCAGCCTTTTTAGTATTTTCTACTGGTATCGCACCGGCATTTTTGGGTTTTATGATCGATGCCGATGTCTCTTTTCAGAGCATCTTACTAGGGATGCTGACTTTCCTAGTCATTGCCTGGATATTGGCACAAGGGCCGATAAAGTAAGCACATCAAAGTTCGGAGATATAATTTTTTCATTCTACAGTTTTTCCGTTATTATCAAATCAACCTTAAATGACCTTGCGTAATTTAAGGTTGATTATTCCCATTTAAATTTAAAAACAAGGAAAGTAGAT
>NZ_DIAC01000122.1:0-8228 GCF_002414625.1 Methylophaga sp. UBA5088
AGCCCCCGCTACCAATAGAATATAAAAAGCTCAAAACAACTTGTTGTTTTGAGCTTTTTTATTGGGCGTTAATACACCTCACCGTATCTCTTGATCGCATCTTCTTTTTCTATAAATGTGGCATTAACTAATTGCCAATGCTGCTGACTCTCCATAACAACGTTGCAGCCTAGTGCTTGCATGTGACCGCTTTGCAGAGCAAACATGGAGCGACCAGCTTGCCTTACATCGGAAAAATAACGATCTAAACTGATATCGATTACTTTTTTTGGATGAATATTCTCAACATAGATACGTAATCCGCCTCGTTGTGTACAGTCACTACTAGTATCTTCATCTTCTATTGTTTTAAACACTATGTAATCTGAAGCATGTTCACTGTCAGCAGAGAGAGGATGGCTGACACTTATAGAACATAAAAAATAAAGAATAAAACGAGATAGTGATATTTTCATGAGTTCCTTTTCCTGTGTTTACAGAAAACAAACTGACCTGACTGCAGGAATGAAAGTTTTCCCAAGAAAGATATAAAGGTAATTTTCATAGCATGAATGTCAGTTGATTCATGATTGTGTGGTTGAAGCAAGTAAAACTGAGTTTGTGGCTATAAATAGTTTAAGTTGCTGTGACGGGTAGGTTTCTGTTAATATTCTGTGCTTTCTGGAGAGCAATCAGTACTGGAAGCAAGCTTGTTCCAGCACAGATGCTTATGGCAGAGCGGTGTAGATTAGCCGCATGACAATATTTTGAATTCCGGGCCCCTGTATGGGGTTTTTGTTTTTCTGGAGAATTGATTTAGGCCGCAAGGCTTAATACATACTTATGGCCATTACTGATCAGATTGAACAACTTGTTGAGTCTTCCATTGAGACTCTTGGATATGAATTGGTAGGCATTGAATATATCCAGGGCGGCCCCGATCCTATCTTACGAATCTACATTGATGCTGAGCAAGGCATTGGTATAGAAGACTGTGAAAGGGTGAGTCATCAAGTGAGCGGTATTCTTGATGTAGAAGAGCCAATTCGAAGTGCTTACGTGCTGGAAGTATCATCCCCAGGATTTGATCGACCTTTATTTAAGGCTCGGGACTTTGAAAGATTTAAAGGTGCTGAAGCCAAAATAACAATGAAATTACCTGTCGCTGGCCGACGTAATTTCAAGGGCGTATTAGAGGGCTTTAGTGATGGTGAGATCTTAATAGAAGTGGATGGTGAGGTATATGCCTTGCCTTTGGCAAAGTTAGCAAAAGCAAGACTTGTTGCCTAAAACAAGCGTATTATTAGCGGTTAATATATTGAATACTGAGTTGGATTTGGTCTGCTACGTAATCCACTGGGGGCGTGATGAATAACAAAGAAATTTTATTGGTTGTCGATGCCATGTCTAATGAAAAAGGCGTGGGCAAGGAAGTGATTTTTCAGGCAATTGAAGCGGCGTTAGCGATGGCTACACGTAAACGCTATGACATGGCATTGGATGCACATGTACAGATCGATCGTGTCACAGGTAATTACGAAACGTTTCGTCAATGGTTGATCGTCGAAGATGAAGACTATCAGTCACCAGAGACAGAAATTACAATAGAAGATGCTCAAGAAAGCAATCCTGATGCTGTAGTGGGTGAGTATGTTCGCGAACCTATGGAGTCTGTTGAGTTTGGTCGTATTGCGGCACAGACTGCTAAACAGGTGATTGTCCAGAAAGTACGTGAAGCAGAACGCGCACAGGTAGTCGACCAATATCGTGAGAAGGTCGGTCAAATGATTCACGGTACAGTGAAACGTGTTGAGCGTGGCAATGTGACTTTGGATCTTGGTGGTAATGCAGAAGCATTTTTACCACGTGAAGAAATGATCCCGCGTGAGAGTTTCAGAACGGGTGACCGTATTCGTGGTTACTTAAAAGAAATTAGACCAGAAGGTCGTGGTCCACAACTCATCGTCAGCCGTGTTGCTCCTGAGTTATTAATCGAACTCTTCCGCTTAGAAGTGCCTGAAATCAGTGATGGCATGATCGAAGTAAAAGGGGCGGCGCGTGATGCTGGTTTGCGAGCTAAGATTGCTGTACTGGCCAAAGAGTCACGTATAGATCCTGTTGGTGCCTGTGTCGGTATGCGTGGATCACGTGTTCAAGCAGTCACTAATGAGCTAGCTGGAGAGCGTGTTGATATTATCCTTTGGGATGAAGATGTTGCTCGATTTGCTATTAATGCCATGGCGCCAGCTGAAGTTTTATCTATCGTTGTTGATGAAGACGCGCATAGCATGGACATTGCTGTTGAAGATGCTCAGTTATCTCAAGCGATTGGTCGCGGTGGACAAAATGTGCGCTTAGCCAGCCAATTAACGGGGTGGGAACTCAATGTGATGTCAGCTTCTGATGCTGACAAAAAAGCAGAGTCTGAAATTGGCGAATTAATCAAAACCTTCATGGCCGATCTCGATGTCGATGAAGATGTTGCATTAATTCTGGCCCAAGAAGGCTTCTCATCACTTGAAGAAGTGGCTTATGTCCCAGAGCATGAAATGCTCGACATTGAAGAGTTTGATGCCGATATCGTTGCTGAACTTCGTTCGAGAGCAAGAGATGTACTTTTAACTCGCGCGATTGCAAGTGAAGAACAGCTGGAGTCAGCAGAGCCAACTCAAGAGCTGATAAATATGGAAGGGATGACGCGTGATCTCGCGTTAACTTTGGGAAGTAAAGGTATCACTGATCTTGATGATTTAGCTGAACTCGCCGTCGATGAGTTAGTTGAAATAGGTGGTATGGAAGAACAGCAAGCTGCTGCACTTATCATGAAAGCCAGAGAATCGTGGTTTGCTAATGAACAAACAGATGCAGGGGAGTAACCAATGAGTGACATGAGGGTTAAGGACCTAGCTGGCACAGTCGGAATTACAGCTGAACGCTTGGTCGAACAGCTGAACGAAGCAGGGATTAACGTCTCAAAGCCTGATGACTTCATTACTGAAGATCAAAAACAGACGTTATTACAATTCTTGCAACAGCGTCATGGTAAGTCTGGTGGTGGTGAAACCGCAGTGCCTAAAAAAATTACACTAAAGCGTAAATCAGTTAGTGAAATTAAATTAGGTGGTACAGCGCGTGGTGGTAAAAGTGTTAGTGTTGAAGTACGGAAAAAACGTACATACGTAAAACGTAACGAAACTGAAGACAGCACTACCAATACAGAGCAAACCGCTCAGATGAGTGTGGCTGAACAACAAGCTGCTGAGGTGGCGAGACTTGAAGCGCTTCGATTAGAAGAAGCCAAGCGCCGTCAACAGGATGATGAAGCTCGACGTCTTAAAGAATCTGAAGAAGAAGCAGCGGCTGTAGCGGCGGCAATCGAAGCAGAGAATAGAGCGGCAGAAGAAGCCAAGTTAGCAGCAGAAGAAGAGAAAAAAGCCCTGGAAGAAGAAGCTAAATCTAAGAAAGCTGAAAAAGCGATTGAAGAAACAGTGAAACCTAAACCAAAGCAGAAAGCAGAAACATCATCCTTAACGGCCTCTCAACTTGCACATAAAAAGCTTGAAGAAGCTGATGCAAAGAGACGTGCTGCAAACCTGGCTAGAATTGAAGCGGAAAAAGCACTCGAAGCCAAGAAAAAAGCACGTGAAGAAGAAGAGGCTCTTGAGAAAGAAAGGGAAAAAGCACGTGCTGCTGCTGCAGAAGCGCAAGCAAAAGAACAAAAAGCAGGTGTGCGTAAGACGAAAGATGCCGAAGCGAAACATAATCGTGAAAAATCTAGTCGCAAAGGCGGTCGTAACGATGATGAGTTTGAGCGTAAAGAACTTCACGTGACCGAAGGCAAAGGTGGGCGCCGTAAGAAGAAAAAAGGATCGGCAGCGAAAGTCGCTGTTAATAAAGATCAGGAACACGGCTTTTCAAAACCTACTGCACCCGTCGTACATGAAGTAAACGTACCGGAGACCATCAGTGTTTCTGATCTAGCTCAGCGTATGTCAGTTAAAGCTGGTGAAGTTATCAAGGCTCTGATGGGACTTGGCACCATGGCCACCATCAACCAGGTTCTTGATCAAGATACCGCAGTTATTGTGGTTGAGGAAATGGGGCATATTGCAAAACCTATCATCGAGAATGAAGTTGAACAAGCACTTCAAGTGTCTGATGAGCATCAGGGCGAAGCAATTGGTCGAGCACCAGTTGTTACTGTCATGGGCCATGTTGACCATGGTAAAACATCGTTATTGGACTACATCCGTCGCACCAAAGTGACTTCTGGTGAGGCAGGTGGTATCACTCAGCATATTGGTGCCTACAAAGTCGAAACCAGTCGTGGTGAAATCGCATTCCTTGATACACCGGGCCATGCTGCATTTACAGAAATGCGTTCACGCGGTGCAAAAGTGACTGATATCGTGATTCTGGTGGTCGCAGCAGATGACGGTGTTATGCCGCAAACAATTGAAGCTATTCAGCATGCTAAAGCCGCTGATTCAGTCATCATTGTTGCTGTTAACAAAATAGATAAACAGGATGCTAACCCTGATCGTGTGAAGCAAGAATTAGCTAATCATGAAGTCATTCCAGAAGACTGGGGTGGTGATGTTCAGTTTATTCCTGTATCAGCATTAACGGGGCAAGGTATTGAAGATCTGCTGGAAGCTATTTCGCTTCAGGCAGAGGTTATGGAGCTGAAAGCACCTGAACAAGGACCTGCTCACGGTACTGTCATTGAAGCGAGACTGGATAAAGGTCGTGGTACGGTGGTAACGGTACTGGTTCAACAAGGGACTTTAAACAAGGGCGATATCGTCGTTGTTGGTCAAGAGTATGGCCGCGTTCGTGCTATGTTTAACGAGACAGGCGAACAACTTAAACATGCTGGCCCTTCAACACCGGTAGAGTTACTTGGCTTATCTGGTACACCCGCTGCCGGTGATGAACTTCAGGCAGCGCCTGATGACCGCACCGCACGTGAAATTGCCAACTTCCGTCAAACAAAAGCCCGTGAGCAAAAAATGGCTCAACAACAAGCGGCTAAATTGGACGAAATGTTCAACAAGATGGAAGAAGGTGACGTTAAAACACTTAATGTTGTTATTAAGGGTGACGTTCACGGCTCTGTTGAAGCAGTGAGTCAAGGCTTGCAGAAACTGTCTACAGATTTAGTAAAAGTCCGTGTTGTCGGTTCAGGTGTTGGTGGTATTAATGAAACCGATGCTCAACTTGCTGCCGCTTCCGATGCGATTCTGATTGGCTTTAATGTTCGTGCTGATAATGCAGCACGTAAAGTGATCAGTGAAAAAGGTCTGGATGTTCAGTACTTCAGTATCATTTATGACCTATTAGACGTTGTTACTAAAGCCATGACAGGTATGCTTGAACCTGTATACAGAGATGAAATCATCGGTCTGGCTAGAGTTGACGATGTATTTAGATCGCCTAAGTTTGGTGATATCGCAGGTTGTTTGGTTGTAGAAGGTACAGTTAAACGCAACAACCCAATTCGTGTACTACGTGATAACGTAGTGGTATACGAAGGTGAGCTCGAATCATTACGTCGCTTTAAAGATGATGTTAATGAAGTCAATGCGGGTACTGAGTGTGGTATCGGTGTGAAGAACTACAAAGATGTCAAACCAGGCGACCAAATCGAAGTGTATGAACGTGTATTAATGAAGCCGACCCTGTAATGGCAAGAGAATTTAGTCGTACAAATCGCTTTAGCGAAGTCATAATTAGAGAACTCGCGTTGATGCTTCAACGCGAGATTTCTGATCCACGTGTGGGAATGGTTACTGTCTCACACGTCGATGTGACGTCGGATCTTAAGTATGCCAAAGTCTATGTCACCCGTTTTAATGGCTTTGAAGATGAGCAGGACATGAAAGAATGTTTAGCAGGTCTGAATAGTGCTGCTGGTTATCTGAGAAGAGGTCTGGCTGGACGGGTCAAGCTAAGAAACATGCCTGAATTGCAATTCTTTTATGATAAAAGCCTGGAACACGGGTTCCACATGGATGAATTGATTGCCAAAGCGAATGCAGATATTCGTCGGGAAGACGAAGACTAATTTATCACGCTGATGGCAAGACGAAATAAAAAAGGTCGGGATGTTACCGGCATTGTCATTATTGATAAGCCTACCGGGCAAAGTTCAAACCACATTCTTCAACGAGTCAAACGCCTGTTCGATGCTAAAAAGGCTGGACATACAGGCAGTCTCGATCCTCTTGCTACAGGCGTGCTTCCTGTTTGCTTGGGTGATGCGACAAAATTATCCAGTTACTTATTAGACGCAGATAAGCAATATCACGTTACCTGTCAGCTGGGTATTATCACCGACAGTGGTGATGCTGACGGTAATGTACTTGAAGAACTGCCCATTCCCGAATTTACTGAATCTACGCTTAATCAAGTCATCCAGCAATTTATCGGTGAGATTGATCAGGTTCCACCTATGTTCTCCGCATTAAAACATCAGGGACAACCGTTATATAAACTTGCAAGACAAGGTATCGATGTAGAAAGAAAAGCGCGTCGAATTACGATCTATGAGATTCAATTGCTCGATTACCAAAAACAGAGTTTTACTTTATCAGTAAGGTGTAGCAAAGGTACCTATATTCGTACCTTGGTAGAAGATATTAGCCATGCCTTAGGCACTGGTGGCCATGTTACAATGCTCAGAAGAACGGCAGTCGCTGGTTATGATTTATCAGACGCCATTACACTAACGTCTCTTCAGGAAAAATCGGATAAGCAGGGCATCAAAGCACTTGATGAACTATTGCAACAAGCAGAAGATGCATTACCCGACTGGCCAAGCATTCAGCTTGATGAAGAGGGGACAAAAAATATTAGTTTTGGACGCTCTATCTCGGTACATGAGCCTTTTATAAGCGCAAATGTCAGATTATTTAATGTGAATAATGAGTTTATTGGTTTAGGCGAAATGTCAGCAGAAGGTGTGGTATCACCAAAGCGTTTATTTGCAAATGCGGTGGCTTAAACTGGGCCTTGTTTCATAATAAGAAAGTCGGTAGAATCCCTACCTTCAAAAAGGTTGGCTGTTCTGGTATGTATCTGCTGGGGCAGTTCAGAATTTAACTAGTAGCAAAAGCTACAAAAAGTTGGAGTATTTAATGTCTATTTCTGCACAACAAAAGAAAGAACTGATCACTAAATTTGCACGTTCAGAAGGTGATACTGGTTCTGCTGAAGTACAAGTTGCTTTGTTAACAGCGCGTATCACAAACTTGTCAGAGCATTTCAAAACAAACATTCACGATCACCATTCACGTCAAGGTCTGTTAAAAATGGTTAGCAGCCGTCGTAAAATGTTGGACTATCTGAAAAAGACAGATATCGAACGTTACCGTGCATTGATTGCTGAATTAGGTTTACGTCGCTAAGTTGATTTTGGTGACTCATTATATGCAGCCAATGTGGCCGGCAAAATCGGCGACCTCAAGGCAGGATATATAAAATATGCCCCTGAAGCTATAACAGTTTCAGGGGCATATTCGTTTTTAGATTTATGATTTTTATATCAGTTGTGAAACGGGTTCATAACTGACAACAGAGAAGAGAAGGAAGAAAAGAGTGAACTCAGTAAAAAAGACAGTTCAGTACGGTGACCATTTATTAAGTCTTGAAACCGGAAAAATCGCACGTCAAGCCGGTGGTGCCGTTATTGCCAGTCTTGGCGAAACGTCAGTATTAGTAACCGTTGTTGGTAAAAAAGATGTCAACCCAGGCCAAGACTTTTTTCCTTTAACTGTTAATTACCAGGAGCGTACATACGCAGCCGGTAAAATCCCTGGTGGTTTCTTCAAACGTGAAGGCCGTCCAAGTGAAAAAGAAACATTAACGTCTCGCTTAATTGATCGTCCATTACGTCCTTTGTTTCCAAAAGGCTTTGTCAATGAAGTGCAAGTGATTGCAACGGTTGTTGCTCTGGATCCAGAAATTGATCCGGATATTCCTTCAATGATAGGTGCTTCAGCAGCACTGGCTATTTCAGGTATGCCATTTAATGGGCCACTGGGTGCTGCACGTGTTGGTTATGTTGATGGCAGCTATGTATTAAACCCAAGCAAAGCTCTACTGGATAAAAGCGCATTAGACCTGGTCGTTGCTGGTACTGAAAGCGCTGTTTTAATGGTCGAGTCTGAAGCCTCTGAGTTACCTGAAGAAGTGATGCTGGGTTCGGTCATGTTCGGTCACCAGCAAATGCAGACCGCTATTAACTT
>NZ_DIAC01000122.1:8362-9367 GCF_002414625.1 Methylophaga sp. UBA5088
TATTAACTTGGTCAAAGAGTTACAAGCTGAAGTCGGCAAACCTGCCTGGGAATGGACTGCACCTGAAAAAGACGTCACTTTATATAATCAAGTGAAAGATACTGCCTATGCTGGTATTCAAGAAGCTTATGCTATCAGCGACAAGCTAGCGCGTTTAGAACAGTTAGGTAATGTTCGTTCAGCAGCCGTCGAAGCTATTGCTACAGAAGATTCAGAATATTCTGAAGATGATGTGAAAGGCGTTTTTGCCAAGTTAGAAAAAGAATTAGTGCGCGGTAAGATCATTGCTGGTGATCCACGCATCGATGGCCGTGACACATCAAGTGTTCGCCCAATCTTCGTTGAAACAGGTGTCTTGCCACGTGTCCATGGCTCAGCATTATTCACTCGCGGTGAAACTCAAGCTATCGTTGTGGCCACATTGGGCGCCGAGCGTGATGCGCAAATGATTGATGCTGTGGAAGGTGAATATCGTGATCGCTTTATGCTTCACTATAATTTCCCTCCATTCTGTGTTGGTGAAACAGGTTTTGTTGGTTCACCAAAACGTCGTGAAATCGGTCACGGTAAATTAGCCAAACGTGGTATTCAGGCTGTTATGCCTTCAGCGGAAGAATTTCCGTATGTAGTGCGTGTTGTCTCTGAAATCACCGAATCAAACGGTTCAAGTTCAATGGCTTCAGTCTGTGGTACCAGCTTGGCGTTAATGGATGCGGGTGTGCCGATTAAAGCACCTGTTGCCGGTATCGCGATGGGCTTAATCAAAGAAGAAAATGGTTATGCCGTATTGACGGATATCTTAGGTGATGAAGATCATTTAGGTGATATGGACTTTAAAGTAGCTGGTACTGATAAAGGTGTCACTGCATTGCAGATGGACATCAAAATCGAAGGCATCAACGAAGAAATCATGCGTACTGCGTTAGCTCAAGCGCGTGATGGTCGTATGCATATCCTTGAAAAGATGAATGCGGTTATTAACACGCACCGTCAGGAAATGTCTGA
>NZ_DIAC01000122.1:9616-10023 GCF_002414625.1 Methylophaga sp. UBA5088
GGCACCGTGATGATTTTCTCTTCTGACTACAATGCTGGACAACAAGCATTGCGTCGCGTTGAAGATATTACTGCTGAAGTTGAAGTCGGTAAGATCTACGAAGGTCGTGTGGCTAAATTAATGGACTTTGGTGCATTTGTGACCATTCTGCCAGGTAAAGACGGTCTGGTACATATTTCTCAAATTTCAGAGGAACGTGTTGAGAATGTGTCAGATAAATTGTCTGAAGGTGATTTAATCCAAGTCAAAGTCTTGGAAGTCGATCGTCAAGGCCGTATCCGTCTTAGTATGAAAGCAGTTAATGAAGAGGTGAAAGAAGAAGAGTAAGTCTTCTGCGCTACTTCGCAAAAAAGCCCCGCACTGCGGGGCTTTTTTTATGCATGAGTAAAAAATTTCTTCTAACGGAT
>NZ_DIAC01000060.1:0-317 GCF_002414625.1 Methylophaga sp. UBA5088
CATCAGGTTGGGACAAAGCCTTGGCATGAGTGTTATTGCCGAAGGCGTTGAAACTGAAGCGCAAAGAGACAAACTCATTGAGATGGGATGTCACAGATTTCAAGGCTATTTGTTTGCCAAGCCAGTTGAAGTCGACACTGTATATACACTGATCGCTGACAGGCATTAGCTGAGGCTTGATTTCGAAAATAGCGGTCCCAGAGGACCGTTTTTACTGACGTTTTTATAACTGTGCCAACAGAGTGGGTCATAGCTTTAGGTAAGTCAGCCTAATGATGGCAGGAGACAAAAAATGAAGAAAATTTACCGGTTACAGA
>NZ_DIAC01000060.1:466-5179 GCF_002414625.1 Methylophaga sp. UBA5088
GTTCGACAACAGATCTTAAGGGCGCCATCACCAGCTTTAATAGTGAATTTCAGAAAGTCAGCCAATTTTCAGCTGATGAAATGCTGAAGGTGAATCACAACATCATCCGTCATCCAGATATGCCACCTGAAGCGTTCAAAGATCTCTGGGACACGCTCAAAGCCAAAAAGCACTGGATGGGCCTGGTCAAAAACAGAGCCAAGTCAGGAGACTTCTATTGGGTGGATGCCTACGTTACGCCTGTTTTTGATGGTGAAAAAATTATCGGCTATGAATCGGTGCGTTTTAAGCCACAAGAAGAGGACATCGACAGGGCAAACAAGGTATATAAACGCATCAATGCGGGCAAGAAATTCTCAGGTAACATTCTGAAAAACTTATCCATAAAGACAAAGTCCCACATCACGAACACAATCAACTCACTTATTGCTGTTTTGAGCTTTGCTGGTCTTGAAATGCAGTTTGGTCATTTTTTAGTGTCTCTTTCCGGCGCCGTCGTTATCGCTGGTATAGCCCACCTTGGT
This sequence comes from Methylophaga sp. UBA5088, assembly GCF_002414625.1. Lineage (NCBI taxonomy): Bacteria > Pseudomonadati > Pseudomonadota > Gammaproteobacteria > Thiotrichales > Piscirickettsiaceae > Methylophaga > Methylophaga sp. UBA5088. The sequence goes on from NZ_DIAC01000060.1 coordinate 991, forward strand.
TTTAAACGCTGGCTATTCTCATCATTGGATGCTGCCGTGGATGAGGCTCGGAGACAGGTTGACAATCCTCTCATGGCTTATGTGTACTCAGGGAGCACGGATGAGATCAGTCAAATCACACTCGCAAATAAGCTCTTGAATGCTAAACTCCGCACAGTGCTTGTCCGGCTCTCTGATACAGCAGAAAAGATTGCAATTGAGGCAAACAGGACATTTCACTCTCAACAAAACATCAAGAAATCTGTTGACTCTCAAGCCTCGCAGTCAGATCAGATTGCTACAGCAATGACAGAGATGTCTGCTTCAATTCAGGAGGTGGCGAGAAGTGCAGCGGAGGCTGCTACCAATGCGGGCGCAGTTGATACCTTGAGTCAAAATAGTTCTATCAAAGCGACAGCCGCCATTGATTCACTCGCCTCACTTGAGGCCTCATTTGAGAATATTGTTGAAGTGGTTCAGCAATTGCAGGTTAATGCCGGTGAAATCAACCCAATAGTGAATGTGATAAGTGAAATCACTGAGCAGACTAACCTATTGGCTTTGAATGCCGCCATTGAGGCTGCCAGAGCGGGGCAGGCAGGGAGAGGTTTTGCCGTGGTAGCTGATGAGGTCAGGCAACTAGCATCACGAACACAGGACTCAACCCAAGAGATTTCAAGGCTCATTGAACAGCTCAACCAGGCTGTTGCTAACGCAGTGAGTCAGGTGGAGCAGAGCCAGACTAGTGCATCACAGAGTAAAACAGAAGTGGAGAATGCAATTAATTCAATCGGGGATATTGCAGATAAAATCGATAAGCTTAATGAGCTCAACACCATGATTGCCACAGCCGTTGAAGAGCAGAGCTCTGTGAGCGAAGACATTAACCGGAATATTGTTCATATGAGCCATGATGCCGAGAGTGTAGTGACTAATATCTCCAAAGTTAATCAAAACACGGAGTCTCTGGCTCATGAATCAGACGAGCTGAGCAACATGATAAAGCGCTTCTCAGAGCGTTAGCTCTAATTGAACATAAAGTATGCATTTGCTGCCTTAACAAGCAGTAACCGTTACTAATCAAACACTAGTCCATTTTATACAGAGAGCTTCATGAATAATGAACCTGTTGAAGCTAAGAGCTTCAAACAGCATGTTCAATTAGAAGAAATTCGTTTTTTTGCTCTGGTATGTGTTGGAAGCTGCCTGTATCACTTTGTTTTTCTGTATTGCACCTTGTCGCAAGTCGCCATGCAAAACAGGGCTGAAATGAAGTAGCCAGGAACCGTCTTGTTGACGCACTATGACCTATTGGGTAGTTTTGACGCTTTTTTGAATGGAATCGAGAGCGGTGAATAAAAAGTCTACCCTGCTTCGCGGCCTGTTAATGTGGCTTGTTTTAACTGGTTTGGCTGCGATGGGTGTTATAAGCATGCCAAGCTTATACGAAACTATCGTCAATGGACTGACTAAACTCATTATCCAGCTTGGCTACAACCCCAGCAACACCTTTTCACTTAGTGTATTCGCGGTAATGGGGGGCGTGATGGCGTTGAGTATTGCCATCATTATCCTCATTCTGAAGTTGCTGATCTTGCCATTTATCACCTGGTCAAAAAATAAACTGGGATATATTTCAGTCGCGGCTTTTGCTCCGATGGCAATTTTTTTGTTAGGCGACTACCTGTTTTTCGCTGACGATTTTAGTCTGCTATCCCCCTTACTCATTGCCGTGACGGTTACCTATCCCCACTGGATTGGAATAAAAGGTCACCAACCAAAACTAAAACCAATCGCATTCGCTGTGATTGCTGTTGCTCTTCTCTCAATGGTGGTTGAGTTTATATCTGACCAGTACGTTGAGTATCAGGAAGAAAAATTCCAGAGTAAAACCAGTGAAGAGCATCACCAGGATGTCATCGACCTTCTCAAAAAACATGACAAAGTCGATATTACCCCTGTATTGGATTTACTTAATGAGGGCAAAGGCAACCAGTTTGTAAAGCTCAGTAAAACGGGGGAGGTGTTGCCGGAAGATGCAAATGAGTGGGCGTGTGTGTGGGACCAAAACTCACAGCGAATCTGGGAAATAAAAACCACCGATGGTGGTGTTCAGGATGCTCAAAAACGCTATTCATTTGGTGGTAAAACCGAATCCTCCCTGTCCATTGAAAAAAAACCGGGTGGATTTTGTTTTTCGTAAATTGACGTCGAAAGGCTTCAGTCCTCGTAAAGATTTGGCCAGAGCAGAGTCAGCCGAAGCAAGCTGGACTGAATTGGTTGATACTGTGAACAAACAGAAGCTCTGTGGATTGAGCAACTGGCGTGTCCCGAATGTTTTTGAAGCAGTTAGCCTCCATAGTGCCTATACTGATGGTTTGGACAAGTTCTATGATGCCCAGGTTTGGGATTTACCCGGCTCGGACTACCAGAAGACCCATTTAAATCCCGTGTTTTTCCCTCATGCTCACACCAAGATGTGGACAAATACCATTGATGGCCACTTAACTCGCAAGGGAGCTAGCGTAACCTTTCATAAAGTGAAAGATGACCGAAATATCTTCACGCTGGAATTGAGAACGAACAAGCAGTTAGTGAGGCTGGTCAGTGATGCAAAAATGTCTGAAAGCGCTTACGAGCAAGTCGAGAATAATCAACGACTGGCAGAGGCAGAGTCAAAGGCAGAGCAGCAGAAACAGGATGCTGAGCGAGACTTCATAGAAAATATCAATGTTGGCCTGGTCGAGTTTGGTCAGTACGTGGCTGATTTCAACAGTAATCTGCTCTGGATGCGTTGTCCCGTAGGGATGACCTACATCTCTGGTCAGTGTTCGGGGCAGCCTAAAGTAATGGCCTATGCTAGTTACAACGCTGATTACTACGACTTGACTCCTGAGTACAACCCGCTCAATTCGCGCCATCCGTGGCGGATCCCGAGCTTGGCCGAGCAAAAGTCCTTATCCGCCTGCTTAACAGCCAGCGTCTTTAGGCCTTCAGCAAGACACCTCTTCGAGACTGATCCTGGCTTTTTCGGTATGGCAGATACCCGCTCAGCGACCGATCTGGAAAAAGAGCATCAAGCCAGTTGCGAACACACGCCACGTTATGCCCAAGTGCATGAGCTTTTCCCAAATAACCCTCGGTTAGTCTATGCACTCGTTAATTCTGAAGAGTGGGGGGTGAGCTCCTTGTCGGGCAAAGTCTCTATGTTTGACGTTGATAAAAACCTGCAGGTTAACGCCAATAAGTCCCAATCCGACGTCAATGATAAAGGGGCTTATCGCCTGGTCAGGCTGATGACTGCAAAAGAGCGCGCGAAAGCCAAACGACAGTATGCTGAACAGCTGAGAGGGCATGAGACCAAGAAAGACAAAGATTCAGATGCAACTGATAAAGGGACAGCTTCAAAGACGGAAGCAAAATCACATCACCCATCACAATTAAAGGAAAAAGTGAACTTCCCTGCTGGGAGTCAAGCATTTCAGCAAGCAGCCAAGAAAGTCAACACAGCACCCAGAACTACTCCGGTCATCAAGAACTCAACCAGTAAAAGGGATTATGTCACTAACGAGGGGCTTGTCATTGACCGTGACAATAATGTGATGTGGATGCGTTGCAGTATAGGGCAAATGTGGAGCGGTAACACCTGTTCAGGCATGGCAACCAAGCTTACAAAAGAAGAGGCTCAAAAAGTGGCTCAAGCGCAATCCTATGGTGGTTATTCTGATTGGCGTTTACCGGCCGCCGATGAGCTTGAGTCACTGATTCATTGTTCTAACGGCACTGATGCCAGAAGGTATGACCTTAATCTCGGGTGCGGTCACAGAGAGAGTAAGCCAGACTTTATTATTCCGACATATCTGCACGATGTATTCCCCGCAGAGCAATACCCCAAATACAACACTTACTGGTCAACATCAGAGAGTAAAACAATGCCTGGCTATACCGTGTCAGTGTCTTTTGATGATGGTAAATATTACGTTAGCAAAGTAAGTTGGCAAAAAGGAAAAGTCAGGCTTATTCGCAGCTCTGATTGATATTTAGCCGAGTCAGCTTCTCTCAAATTTTACAGGTTCGATATATACTGAAAAGACTAGTATTAAATCGAAGCACTGCTTAGACTTAATTAGCGAGGCAGATCAGCATTATCAAGCTTCAAACAAAAATGTATGGGATCGAATGTTGCGAGCCCCCGCTACCAATAGAATAT
>NZ_DIAC01000049.1:0-2855 GCF_002414625.1 Methylophaga sp. UBA5088
AAGCCCTGAACAGTGGTTGGAACCTTTAACCGGTCCATTATGGGGATATCGTCGTAAAGCACGCCTCGGCGTTAAATACGTCGCTAAAAAAGAACAAGTTTTAGTGGGCTTTAGGGAAAAGTCATCGCCGTACATTGCCATGCTTGAACAATGTGAAGTGTTAGATCCACGTGTGGGTCATCGTTTAACGGATTTAGCTTCATTAATTGGTGGATTGGAAGCCTATAACCGCATCGCTCAGATTGAAGTGGCAATGGATGATGAACATGTCGCATTGGTGTTTCGTAATCTGGATGAATTATCCGAGACTGATAAAAATGCATTGATTAGCTTTGGACAAAACAATAATTTATGGATTTATCAGCAACCAGGTGGGCCGGATACCGTGTCTTTATTATGGCCTGAGTCTGCTCAGCTTAGTTACGCACCAGAGCCGGGGTTGAACTTACAGTTTGACCCGAGTGACTTTACGCAGGTGAATGCGGGTATTAACGAAAAAATGATTCAAAGGGCCATGACGCTGCTGGATGTTCAGGATGGAGATCGTATTCTTGATTTGTTCTGCGGGCTCGGCAACTTTACTTTGCCTTTAGCTAAACGGGTGACAGAGGTCGTTGGCGTTGAAGGTGATGCTGCACTGGTACAACACGCAAAAAATAATGCCGCACTTAATGCCTTATCTAATGCCGAGTTTGAGCAAGCGGATCTCACCCAAACAGAATTGAAAGATTATCCTTGGGCACAAAAAGGGTTTAATAAGATTTTACTGGATCCTCCCAGAAGTGGGGCATTTGAAGTGTTGCATCAATTAGCTGCGTTAGGTGCTGAGCGATTGGTATATGTCTCATGTAATCCTGCAACGCTAGCACGTGATGCTGGCGAACTGGTGAACCAGCATGGCTACATTATGGAATCGGCAGGCATTATGGATATGTTCCCACATACCACCCATGTCGAGTCTATTGCTGTATTTGTAAAAAAACGTTAAAAAAGATTAAAAACTGTACCAAAGTACAATTGTTCCGACATAGATATCCTCATATTATGCAATCGTCCGGAATAAGTTGAGTCGGACTTATTTATCCGTTAACAGTGAAGTTATCGGACAAGTAGAGTCGTAATAAGCTGATTTATTTTACTTTTTAGTACCAAAGTACAATTGTTTGGCACATTACAACTCACTAATATCTATCTTGCAGATAGTGATTGCATAATAAACAGATAAGCCAACCTTGGTGTGAGCCATGTGACGGAAAGCCACGGGTCTTTTTTTAAAGATGGCCGGGCTGCATAGTAAACAAGGATAATTCTATGAAATTTTACAAATCGGCTATTTTAGTAGCTGCTATGTTGCTAGGTTTTTCAAGTGTTGCTTCAGCAACATTTTTCCATGGTCACCACCACCATCATGGTGGTTGTGGGGACGATTCATCTTTATGTGATAACCCTGAAACATACTCAGAAACATTTACTGCCTCAGTATCGAACTATTATGAGTTTGGTTATATGGATTTCGATGCTATCACTGACCCTGCAGATTTAGACATTACATCTGCCACACTAAAAATTTCGACAAATGCAAATGGTTGGTGGGATGATTTATATGCTTATACTGATAACTGGTATGGTACTGGTTTGAGCTACTTAGGTTCTCTGGATGGCGGTGTTGAAATGTTCAGCCTAAGCTCAGACTTATTTGACGAAATCCTTGCTGGCATCTCATTCAAGGCTTGGTTTTCAAAATGGAGCGAAGACGTTTTCTGGGCTGAGTTAACAGTGAATGGCGAATATTGCCCACCTGTTAGCGAAGTACCTGTTCCTGCTGCTGTATGGTTACTAGGTTCTGGTTTGATGGGTATGACAGCAATGCGCAGACGTAAAAAAACTGCCTAAGCTAAGACAGAATACCGTATGATAAAAGCCGCGATTCCATCGCGGCTTTTTTTTATGGCTGAACAACTCAAAAATAAACTTCATATTCCTGCAGTGAAGGAAATCGGCTCTCTGATTCATTCAGTGTGGCCTGATTTTGCTGTAACGGATTTTATTGAGACTGCATCTCTCAAACTAGATGAGCTGGAGCTCAAGACGCGTGCAGATTATCTTGCGAAGAGTTTGCATGTTTATCTACCTCACGATTATGTTGATGCAATAAATATCTTATTAGAGGCGGCTGAGTCTCTTAGAGATGAACATTTTTCTGGGTGGGCACATTACCTAGCCTGGCCATTAATTGATTATGTTGCTTTATATGGTCTGGAGCATCGCAACGTTTCTTTTGCTGCACTCGAAAAACTCACTTCATTATTTACAGCTGAGTTTGCTATTCGTTTTTTTCTGAAGGCTCACTTTGATGAAACCTATCAGCAAATGCTGTTATGGGCTGAACATGATGATGAACATGTACGAAGATTAGCTTCTGAAGGCATTCGCCCGCGTTTACCCTGGGCACCGCAACTCGCTGAACTACGTCATGATCCCGCTCTTATATGGCCGCTTCTTGAGAAGTTAAAAAGTGATTCGAGTCTATATGTGAGACGGTCTGTGGCTAATAACATCAATGATATGAGTAAAGATCATCCTCAAATGGTTATTGATGTCTGTTCTCAATGGCAAAAAAATGCTTCTGATAATACGAGTTGGGTGATTCGCCATGCGATGAGAAGTCTCGTTAAACAAGGTATAACAGATGTCTATCCGCTTTTAGGTTTTAGTCACTCGGTTAACATTGAACAAGCACAGCTTCGGCTTTCTCAGTCAGTATTACAGCTTGGAGAAACACTCGTGCTGGAATTGGGAATGCTGAGCAAACAGATTCAATACCTTGTATTAGATTACAAAATTCGCTTTGTTGG
>NZ_DIAC01000049.1:2950-3642 GCF_002414625.1 Methylophaga sp. UBA5088
CGCTTTGTTGGTGCGGGAGGGAAAATAAGCAGAGAAAAAGTATTTAAATGGAAAAATATTCATTTAAGTGAAGGACAATATCTTCAGTTGGAAAAACGACATAGCTTGAAGAAGATTTCGACAAGACAATATTACCCGGGCACACATGAGGTTGAGTGTTTATTAAACGGCCAGTGTGTTGCCCGGGCAAGTTTTGAGTTATTGATGCCTTAACTGGATTAGGACATGATTAGGCCGAAAGCAACAAGTGCTAGCCATGCAACAGACATCACGCAGATTAATGCGGCAAAGTTATCGTGAATATAGTGTTCGATTTTTTCCATAATAGTTCTCCCCTCTGAAAATAGTCTGCTGTCTAAACAGCGTGAGGTTATTATTTATCTACTGTGGATATCGGGCATTGACCTAGATCAAAAATCAATCACTTGCTGAATCGATGCTAATTTATAGGCATAAAAAAAGCCAGTCTAAGACTGGCCTTTTAATAATACGCTGATTGGCTTAGTTGTGATAAAGGCCGTAAGCAATGAGTAGCAGCCAAAATGCAGTAAAGCCCAGAATAATATGTGGAAACTTTTCTATCAGCAATTTATCGATTTTTTTTAACATGTTTTTTTCTCGTAGTTCAATAGGTTATACAATTTTAAACTTATTATTATGGCGCTAAAGATAGCAGTTATTTGGCTTTTATG
>NZ_DIAC01000049.1:3728-6891 GCF_002414625.1 Methylophaga sp. UBA5088
CAGTTATTTGGCTTTTATGCCAGCTTGTCATCAGCAATATGATAATGCGGATCTTCCATCACATTGACTTCAATCAGATCCGCTGCATTGTTCAGTAATTGTTTACATTCTTCACTTAAATGCCTTAAATGCAGTGTTTTCCCAGCTTTGATATAACGATCTGCCAACGAATCAATAGCTTCAATAGCGGAATGGTCATAAACCCGCGAGTTTTTGAAATCTAGAATGACGTCATCCGCATCATCATTTTTCGGATCAAATAAATCATTAAAGTTACGCACCGAACTAAAGAATAACGGTCCGTTTAACTCATGAACAATAGAGCCTTGTTCATTTTTATAACTTTTCAGATAGATATGTTTGGCATGTTGCCAAGCGAAAACCAACGCAGACATGATGATACCGGTAATCACGGCGATAGCCAGATCAGTAAAGACAGTAATCACGGCGACGGAAATACCGATAATGGCATCCGGTAATGGAATACGGCCCAGTAAGCGAAAACTCGCCCATTCGAAGGTACCCAGTACCACCATAAACATCACGCCCGTTAAAGCCGCAATAGGGATGATTTCAATCAGTGGTGATGCAAATAAAATAAAACAAAGTAAGAATAAGGCTGCCGAGATACCAGATAATCTACCGCGTCCACCCGAGTTAATATTGATCATACTTTGACCAATCATGGCACAACCGCCCATGCCGCCAAAAAAGCCTGTTACGGTGTTAGCTACACCTTGACCAATACATTCTTTATTTGGGCGGCCTGTTGTTTCTGTGATTTCATCAATGAGAGTGAGGGTTAGTAAGGACTCTGTTAAACCAATAAACGCTAAGATAAAGGAGTAGGGCGCGATAATCAGTAATGTTTCCAGATTGAAGGGAACCATCGGAATACTGAACTCTGGAAGACCGCCGGCAATAGAAGCAATATCACCTACATTACGAATATCAAGATGCAGGCCAATTGCCACTAGAGTAACGACAATAATAGCGGCCAAAGAGGATGGGAAAGCTTTAGTTAACTTAGGCAAGAAATAGCTAATCGCCATGGTTAAAGCGACCAGACCTAACATCCACCATAATGGCTCACCTGATAGCCATTGTTCCTCACCATTTTCACCAGTGACTTTAAAGGCTTTGAGTTGGGCCAGAAAGATGACCATGGCCAGACCATTTACAAACCCCAACATAACCGGAAGTGGGACAATACGAATAAATTTACCCAACCGGAATACCCCAGCCAGGATTTGCAGAATGCCCATTAACACGACAGTGGCAAATAAATATTCCACACCGTGTTGTGCCACCAATGCCACCATAACAACCGCTAACGCGCCTGTCGCACCTGAAATCATACCTGGCCGGCCACCAATCGCCGCGGTGATAAGTCCGACAAGAAATGCGGCATATAAACCGACTAAAGGCTCAACACCAGCCACAAAGGCAAAAGCCACCGCTTCTGGCACAAGCGCTAAGGCAACAGTCAGTCCAGATAACACATCATTCTTTATGTTTTGTGGGCGTTTCAGTAACAGATTAAACATAGGATCCCTTTATAAACCAAACCGAGCTATGACTCATACACACCATGCATAGCAAGGTGCTAGCAGTAATTTATTTTGATTTTGACTGAGTCATGAGAGGTAAGCCTTCGATGGGAAAGGCTTGAAAAGGCGACAATTATCGCTGAAACACGGCATTAAGTCTAGTTATCCCTTGAATTTACTCCTTTAATAACAAAGATATAAGCTCGCCTTGTTCATGTGGATATGATTAAAAATAATACTTGCTGAAATGGAATAAATTCTCTATATTTTCTCTTCTCAATATTTTCTCTAAAAGGAAGAGATGATGCTGACCGAACGTGAACAAGATACATTGAATTTTATTCGTCAATACATAGATGAACAGGGACGTTCACCGCTGGTTTCTGAGATTGCCAAGGGCTTAGGGATAAAGTCTCAAGGCACAACCCATCGTTATATCCAGGCATTGGTGGATGCCGGACTTCTAGAGCGACATGTCGGAAGAACACGAGGACTGCACTTAACCGAGCAGCCTGACCCTGCTCCGCTGACATCCGTCACTTTGCCAGTAAAAGGAAAAATCGCCGCTGGCCGCTTAGTGGAAGCCATTGCTGATGAGTCTGAAATTGATTTGAGCGATATGTTTACTGGAAAGGGACGGTTTGTACTGAAAGTAAACGGTGACTCGATGATTGATAAGGCCATTATGTCGGGCGATTATGTCGTGGTGCAATCCCAGCCAACAGCACGTCATGGCGATATTGTTGTTGCTTTGGTGGATGGGTTTGATGCCACCCTGAAAACGCTGTTAATTAATAACGATGGCACCGTGACATTAATGCCTGCTAATGCTAATTATGAACCTGTCACCTTGCCTGCCAGTCGTGTACGGGTCCAAGGTGTAGTGGTCGGTCAGTTACGTACCTATCCTTAAATAATGACTATTGATGCCTTATCACCATGGCCACGCATGATCGCCTTAGTGGATATGGATTGTTTTTTTGCCCAAGTAGAGCAGATGGATAATGCTGATTGGTTCAAAAAGCCGGTAGCCGTAACCAATGGTCTTCAGGGAACGACGATTATTACCTGTTCCTATGAAGCCAGAGCATTTGGCGTACATACCGGAATGCGTTTGAAACAGGCCAGACAGTTATGTCCTGGCCTGATCCATGCGCCTTCACGGCCATATCGCTATGCTGAGTTATCAACACGCATCATGGAAGGCTTAATCGACATTACGCCGGATGTGGATGTAGTGGTTTACTGATCCCGGACACCATTTTAGGAGGTACTATGACCTCCACAGAGGTGTTCAATGACAAAACAAAGAAGAAGTTTTACCCCAGAATTCAAGCTTGAAGCAGCCAGCTTGGTTGTTGATCAAAATTACAGTATCCCAGAAGCCTGCCGAGCATTGGACGTGGGTGCGTCAGCGATGCGTCGCTGGGTGAAGCAGTTGGAAGCCGAGCGTGGCGGCGTCACACCGGCATCTAAAGCGCTCACGCCCGAGCAACAACGGATTAAAGAACTTGAAGCTCGGATCAAACGGCTGGAGCAAGAGAAGTTCATATTAAAAAAGGCTACCGCTCTCTTGATGTCGGACGAACTCGGCTCTACACGCTGATAGACCA
>NZ_DIAC01000049.1:7078-9912 GCF_002414625.1 Methylophaga sp. UBA5088
GGCAGCAACGCCTCAAACAGCCTGATATAGCACGGCTACAATTGCGGGCTAAGGTGAATGAGCTGTTCACCAAAAGTCGCAGCAGTGCGGGCAGCCGGACACTAGTCGACATGTTACGGGATGAGTCCATCAAGATTGGCCGCTTTAAAGTCACTCGCCTGATGAACGAGTTGGGATTGATATGTAAACAACCGGGACCGCATGCCTATAAGCAAGCCACCGTTGAGAGACCTGATATACCGAATGTATTGAATAGAGCGTTTGAACCAGAGAAAGTCAATCAAGTGTGGTGTGGTGACATCACCTATATCTGGACTGGCAGTCGCTGGCATTACCTTGCTGCGATATTGGACTTATATAGTCGCCGTGTTATCGGTTGGGCAACGTCGGCAAGGCCTGATGCAGACTTGGCCGTTAAAGCCTTGGACATGGCCTTTGAGTCACGAGGGAGGCCACAAAATGTTTTGTTCCATAGTGACCAGGGCAGCCAATACGGCTCACGGAAATATCGGCAGCGTTTATGGCGCTATCGAATGACGCAAAGCATGAGTCGTCGTGGTAATTGTTGGGATAACGCTCCAATGGAACGGTTATTTCGTAGCTTGAAGTCTGAATGATTGCCAAGGCTCGGTTATAGAGGACTGAACGAAGCAATGCGTGATGTGAGTTACTACTTGATGGACTATTACAACTGGCAGCGACCACATCAATTTAATGATGGATTACCACCTGCAAAGGCGGAATATCTGTCTAATCCTGTGTCCGGAATTAGTTGACCACTACAGGAAGTGTTCAGCGTAGACGAAGCTTTTTTGGATTTGACGCGTTGTCAGACTTTATACAAAGGCGCAATGAATATTGCTTATCTCATTAAGAGAAGAGTCTGGCAGGTTTCAGGTTTACGCTGTTCTGTTGGAGTGAGTGGAGACAAAACTACAGCTAAATTCGCTGCCAAAAAGGAAAAGCCTGATGGCATGACCGTGATTCATCCGGAAGAGGCTGCTGACGTGCTGGCTCCCGAACCTGTCACGGCGCTGAGTGGGATTAATAAGGGGATTGGTCGTTTTTTAGCGCATTATGGAGTGGAACGCTGTGGTGAAATGAAAAACATACCGATGAGCCTGTTATCAAAACGGTTTGGTCATTTAGGTCGGCGTATATGGCTCATGGCACAAGGACAAGATCCGGAGCGCCTGACGTTTAATGTGAAAGCACCTAAAACCATTGGTCATGGCAAGGTACTCCCGCCTGGCACCCATCAAAAAAATACGGTCTTGATCTATTTACAGCATATGGCAGAGAAAGTGGCAGCCAGGATGCGTTGTTTTCATTATCAGGCTGAGTGTTTTTTTATTGGTTTAAAAACAGAGCGCGGATGGCTTAAAACCAAAGCCCATGCAGGTATCTATACCGATGATGGACACGTCATTTATCAGTTATGTAAAGCGTTTGTTGATTTTTATTGGGCGGGACAAGGTGTTTGGCAGGTACAGGTGACAGCCTTATCACCTCAACAAGGAAAACAATTAGATTTATTCGAGCAACCTGATATACAAAGAGAACATATCAACCAGACCGTTGATAAAGTCAATTACCGGTATGGTGAGCTGACTTTGGCGCCTGCCAGACTCTTACAGAAGTCTACTATGCCCAATGTTATTGCACCCGCTTGGAAACCCAAAGGCCATCGAAAAACCATATAAAAAAGCCGGCGGGGAAGCCGGCTTTTTGAAGAGCGAATCAGTGTTTACTTTTTAGCATGATCACGCTGGTAGTAGTAGTTGGTCGCTTCAACAAAGCCATCAATACTACCGCAGTCAAAACGGTGACCTTTAAATTTGAGTGCCAAAACGCGTTTTTCTTTTGCCAGAGTACGGATAGCATCAGTGATTTGTACTTCACCATTGGCACCAGGCGCTGTTTTTTCAATGTATTCAAAGATATCAGGCGTTAATACGTAACGACCAATAATACCTAGCTGACTTGGCGCATCTTCAGGTTTTGGTTTTTCTACCATGTCATCGACTTCAAATAGACCATCTTCGATTTCACGGCCAGAGATGACACCGTAGCTGCTGATGTTATCGCCGGGTACTTCTTCAATAGCAATAACACTACAGTTATATTTTTCGTAGACTTCAACCAATTGGCCTAATGCACGTTTGCTTACATCTTCATCTGTACGAGCGCACAAGTCGTCAGCCAGGATAACGGCAAATGGTTCATCACCAATGATGGGTTGACCTGTCAAAATCGCATGGCCTAAGCCAAGCATTTCACGCTGTCTCATAAAGATGAAGTTACAGGTATCCATCACTTCACGAATATCTTCCAGATGCTTCTCTTTACTGGTACCACGGATTTGGTGTTCTAATTCGTAACTGGTGTCGAAATGATCAGCAATTGCACGTTTACCTCGACCAGTGATGAAACCTACTTCAGTGACGCCAGCTTCAATGGCTTCTTCGACACCATATTGAATAAGAGGCTTGTTAACGACAGGTAACATCTCTTTAGGCATGGCTTTGGTGGCTGGCAGGAATCGCGTGCCATAACCAGCTACAGGGAAAAGACATTTACGAATTTTTTTTACTGATTGCATTCATTATTCCTTATTTTTTATATAGCTTAGCTAAATGGTATGAAAGTCTGATGACAATACCTTAGCCATTTGTAATCCATAGTACTTGGTATGGCGCAACTGTAATCATGTCAGATGAACCATCTAGAATAACACCACTTATCAGGTCCCACCATCGGTCTGTAACAACCAGATTGAGGTTGGCAATACGAAGTGGTTGTTCGGTATCGCTGATATTGTAAATGCAGAAGAT
>NZ_DIAC01000049.1:10024-14103 GCF_002414625.1 Methylophaga sp. UBA5088
ACTTTGTCTCCTGTCCATACTTTGTCGCCAGAACCCAAACAGTTTTTCACCAAGGTGCAGTGTAAACTGAGTGGCATTCGGATGAAAAGCCCGCTGTTGTTTTCTTAGATGTATCAGCTTCTTAAGTAATTCTGAAACTTGTGCATGTTGAGATGATGGCGTTGATAATTCGCTCATCAAGGAAGCTTCATCCCATTCATGACGATTAATCGAACGGTTTTGTTCCGTGTGTTCCAGCTTTTCTAAATCATTACTGGTAGCGAGCAAGCTATGAATATAAATGCCAGGAATACCTTCTAAAGCCAGCATGATGGCGTGAGCACAGATAAAACGGTCAATATTCCACTCATCTTTACCCGATGTTGTGCCTTGAAGTGCATCAAACAGTGAGATATTGATTTCATAAGGTTTTTTCACACCATTTTCGCCTTCCCGCCAGGAAATACGCCCACCAAATTGCTGCATAGTACTGATTAAAGAAGCAATCTCAGCTTCACTTAATAAGCCTTCAGCCGGCCTCAGGCCTATGCCATCATGCGAAGCAATAAAGTTAAAGTATGCTGTCCCATGTTGTGCTGGCGGCATGCTCATCAACCACTGTTTTAAATAAAAACAGTCTCCAGTGACTAGCGTATTGACCAAAAGAGGCGGCAGCGAAAAATTGTAGATACAGTGAGCTTCATTAGCATTACCAAAATAACTCAGGTTTTCCCTGTTTGGGATATTGGTTTCAGTGATAATGATGGCATTTGGATCCACGTGTTGAATCAAACTTCGCATCAACCTGACTACTTCGTGTGTTTCTGGAAGATTGAGGCAGTTTGTGCCGATTTTTTTCCACAAGAAAGCCACCGCATCCAGCCGGAAAATATGCACCCCTTTATCCAGATAAAAGCGAACGATATTAATAAATTCTTTTAACACTTCAGGGTTACGGAAATCAAAATCCACCTGAGTATGACTGAAAGTGCACCAGACATATTGAGTACCATCATGAGTGTCTGTTTCACGGAGCAGGGGGCTGGTTCTCGGTCTGACTACCTGACTGATGGGCGTGCTTGGTGACGTGGTGAAAAAATAGTCATGACCTGGACCATCACCTTTAATAAAGTTCTTAAACCAAGTGCCGCTGCTGGAGCCATGATTGATAACAAGATCAGCCATCAGACGATAATCACTGGCAATGGCTTCAATGTCCTCCCAATCTCCCAGTGCTTTATTAACTTCATAATAATCCATGACGGCAAAGCCATCATCTGAGCAATATGGGAAAAATGGCAAGATATGGACACCATTTATATAACCACTGATTTCATTATTAAGAAAACGATGCAGCGTTTTTAAAGGTGCTTCACCTTCTTTTTTTACACTATTACCGTAGGTAATCAGAACAATATCCGTTTGATCCCAGTTATTTTTATGCGCAATGCTTTCTTTGAAATCCTGATCTAACCGCATGATGCGGATAATGTCATCGCATAAGGTGTCTAGCGAAAAATCACCAGAGGTCTCAGAATAAATAGCGTTGAGATGATGGAGAACTGTCTCTTTTAATCGTTGAAGTTGCTCATCATTGGGTGTCATTTTTGGTATCCCTTATGCAGAAAAATCCTGATAGTCAGCTTCAACAGCATCATAAATTCGTTCAAAAATATCCGGCAGTGCACTCTGTACTCGGCTCCAGCTTGGCGTGAAGGGGACTTCCATCGGATTCTCCAGGAACATTTGACCTGCATCCATGATGTTTTTAGCAAACATTTCAACAGACTCTTCTTCCTGATGAATGTCGAAATGCAGGCCGTTCATCACTGCATCATTGTGGTAGGTTTCCACAAAATCGAGTGCGATACGGTAATAAGTCGCTTTTAGTGTTCGGAATGATTCAGGCGTGAATACCGTACCTTTCGTGGCTAGTTTTCTAAATAGAGATTTGGCAATGTCGATCGACATTTTGGATAAACCGGCCTGCTGATCATCCGGTGATAATTCTTGGTGCTTATGATCATAAACTTGGGCTACATCCACCTGACAGAGTCGATTATTGGCATAGTTACGATGCATCTCTGATAGCACACCGATTTCCAGACCCCAGTCACTCGGGATGCGAATATCAGATAATACATCGCGTCTGAATGAAAACTCACCGGCTAGCGGGTATCGGAAGCTATCCATATATTCCAGATAAGGCTGGTTACCGACGACCATCTTCAATGCGCGGATAAGTGGCGTGACAAGTAAACGATTCACACGGCCATTTAGCTTTCCACTGGCCACGCGAGCGTAATAACCTTTACAAAACTCATAATTAAACATCGGGTTAGCGACAGGGTAAATTAAGCGTGCGAGTAAATCACTGGTGTAAGTCACTATGTCGCAATCATGCAGGGCAATTGATTCCGCTTTTCCAGAGGCAATGATATAGCCCATGCAATACCAGACATTACGACCTTTACCTTTTTCTTTTGGCGCGAGCCCCAGCGATTGCAGTTCTTCGTCAATCGCGGTGAGTCTCGGCCCATCATTCCATAAAATACGATGGTGCTGTGGCAAGGCCGAAAAGAAGTTAATGGCATGACGATATTGGTCTTCATCCGCGCGATCCAGACCAATAACAATTTCAGATAAGTAAGGAACCGTTTTAAGCTGCTGAATAATATTAGGGAGCGCCTCACCTTCGAGCTCTGAAAAAAGGGAAGGGAGCAGTAATCCCATAGGCCTTTGTTTGCTAAATTGAACAAGATCGCTTTCGAGATCAGCTAAGTGGCGATCTGTTAAGTTATGAAGAGTAGTAATAATCCCATTCTGGTGAAAATCAGCCATGATTGCCTCGGGGTAAGTTAAATGAATCGGAATGCTGCTTTGCATCGATGATTTGAGTGACACCTTCAGCCCAACCTTTAGGGCCGAAAAAAGTGGACACAGTTAAGTTATCTGTTCTATCTATGTCTGGTAGACCATGAACAGGTGAGCGAATAAGCAAAGCGTAATCGACTTGCTCTAGCATCGCTTTATCATTTTGACTGTCACCTATTCCCAGTGTCTGAATGATTTGCTGTGGTTGGGTTTGTTGGTAAACCTCGGTTAACCAGGCGAGGGCCTGACCTTTATCACATTGGCCCGAAACATGGATAAACCGTCCGCCTTCAAGAATATTGGCACCAAGTGCTGTCAGCTCAGTTATAAACTGGTGTTTGAGATTGCCGTTGCCATGCCATGACACAGGTTCGCCAAACTCGCGTCTTGCAGCACAGGCAGCTGCATGCACATTCAGACCTGTCATCGCAATAATGCCATCAATACCTGCATCTGCGAATGTTTTAAATTCATGCTGATAAGCAGGACGAACCTGGTCAATCAATGACTGCCAATGTTGTCGAGGCTGAACAAAACTTTTAACCCAATATTTCCCTCGTTTTTCAGTATCTTCTGGTTGCTGGTCAAAGTAACCTTCTGGAATATAGACAGCCGCACCATTCTCCACAATAAAAGGGTGATGGTTGCCAAGACTATCTCTTATTAGCTCCACTTCAGCCGCTGTTTTACTGGTAACAGGTATAACGGGAATCTGATTCTGCTCAAGTGCTGCGAGTGTCGGTATGGCTTCATCAAAATGATAATTATGATGATCAAGCAGAGTGCCATCCATATCGGTAAATACTAACCATTGATGGAGCGCATTGCTGCTTAGTTTGGTTGGTAGCGGTTGAGTGAGTTGGGTGATTTGGCGATTTTCATCAAGTTCGAATAAATAGTTCACTTTGTTTGGCAACGTGTTGAGTGTATTTTCGGTAATACGTTGATAATATTTGATAAAGCGTCCGACCGCTTTCTCATCCATAATTTGTGTGCTTGTCTGCTGCTCAGACAAGCTTGATTTTAATTTGTTTTCTTGCTCAAGCCGCCACTGATAGACACAGTCAAAAGAAGGGGCTTTGAGCATGATCCAGATATCAATCAGTTCAAACAGTTTTGGGTAAAACCTGGCTAATTGCTCATTCACATAACGTCGCCAGACTTGTGAGTCATCTTCGAACTCTTCCAAATCATTAATGGGCGCTTTAAGTAGACGATCATCCTGT
>NZ_DIAC01000049.1:14188-17585 GCF_002414625.1 Methylophaga sp. UBA5088
TTTAAGTAGACGATCATCCTGTGCTTCGGCTCCCAGGCACCAACCTTCAAAGATGATGATATCAACAGCTTGAGTAATGATTTCTTCTGACTCAGCAGGGGCCCGGTCGTCTTCAGCTTTATTAAATCGAGGAATGTTGACTGGAAATTGTTGGTTTATGAGCTGACTGATTGTTTTTCTAGCAAGAGCAATATCATGTGTGCCTGGTACACCACGAGTGGTTAGTAGAGGATGAATACCCCGGCCTAGCTGTATTCTTTCTTGACGAGTGAAATAAAAATCATCTAGTGATAAAGACACTACATTGAGTGAGTAGTGTTCTCTAAGGATATAAACAGCAAGTTGGGCCAGCGTACTTTTTCCTGAACCTTGTGCACCATTAATACCTACAGTGATCGTCCTTTTTGCACTTTTATGGTGCATCGATATTTCTTCAAGAACAGGTAAATACCATTGTTCTGCAAGCGCCTGATAACTATCAGGTAATCTATGTTTTTGAAGAAAGTCGCTGATGTCGATGTTCAGCATATCCATATCTCTCGGCTGTCATTAACGGGTGATAGATAGCCTGATGCAGTATTCATACCGCCAATTCAAAAAACGAGGAACATACTGCTTTTTTTGTGGAAAAGTACCGCAAATCAGCGGTTAGTGATCATCACTTTTTTGATGGTATTGATTCACTTCAATCGTAATGTGTGACAAACGATCAAATTCATTCAGTAGTGATTTGTAATGCTGCGTGGGTTTGGGCTCAGATGTCGCAATAGAGATAATGGCAGCAAAATGCTCAGCACTCACATGCCAGATGTGGAAATCGACAATATGATTGTCCGCATCATTCTCTATACAATCCTGAATAGCCTGACTGTAGCCCTGATCAATGCTGCCATCCAGTAATATCGGACTGGTCTCTTTGATTAAACCAACAGCCCAGACACTGATGATGACAGCACCGACAATGCCCATTAAGGCATCCAGCCACATCCAATTAAGAAGCATTGCACCAATAAGCGCGATGATGGCCAAAATGGACGTTAGCGCATCTGCTAAAACGTGCATATAAGCGGCTTTTAAATTGTGATCATGGTGGTGATGGTGATGACTTGCGTGGCTATGACTGTGCGCGTGATTATCTTTCAGTATTAAAGCGCTGATGAGGTTAACGATAAGACCTATGATGGCGACAAGGATTGCTGCACTGAATTCGATTTGATGCGGATTGACTAATCGTTCTACTGATTCTATTAACATCATCAAAGCGACGACGCCTAGAGCAATAGCGCTGGCAAAGCCGCCCAATACACTGACTTTTCCTGTACCAAAAGCAAATGCAGCATTCGTTTTGTTTTTCGATGCGTAAGAATAAGCAAACAAGGTAATGAGAAAGGCCACGGCATGTGTGGCCATATGCCAGCCATCAGCTAGTAAGGCCATAGAGCCAAAAAGTGTGCCTGCAATAATTTCCACGAGCATGGTGATGATCGTGAGAGCAAGAACATAGCGTGTGCGTTTTTCAGCATGTGGATTTATCGTGACAAAGTCATGATCTTGCTGAAGTTCTTCAATTGTGCGCTGGTGCATAGAAATCTGAGGGCAATTTTTGATGAATTGTCCGCTATGCTAACAGAACTGATGAGAGAAAATGAGCCCAAAAAAAAGGGGTGAACATTTGTTCACCCCAAGGCTCAGCACGTAGACAAGAGAGAAATACAAACAAAATGCAGCTGAAATGTTGTTTGTAATTAATATAAAGCATCAAGTGTGCCAGATTTTATTATTAATAATAATCAGTAGCTTATATATTTTTGGGGGTTTGTGGATGTCATCTATGCACATCCTTGGTGCAAACAATTGGCTATTTGCACTTAATTCGGCCTTGGCAAGAAATAAAGAAATTTTATGCCTTTGTTCTGGTCATATTCTTATAAAAAACAAAAGGTGATTCACAGTTTTTAAATATGACTCAAAATGCATATTTTTATCGTGCAATCTCTATGCTAATGTCTTGTCAATAATAAAAATAAGATAATTTAAATATGTGTGTTTGTGCATATTTCAGATAACGGAGAGAGAAAAAAATGACAGTTGGAAAAGAATGGACGGAGCAGTCTATTCAGCGAATCATTGATGGGCTTAAGCACAAGCCTGGTGCGATGCTACCCATCTTGCATGCCATTCAGAATGAAATTGGTTATATCCCTGAAAAGGCTGTTGCGCAAATTGCTGAGTCCTTATTGCAAACACGTGCAGAAGTTCATGGGGTGATCAGTTTTTATCACCACTTCAGAACGACACCTCCTGGCAAACATACAATAGAAATATGTCGTGCCGAGGCCTGTCAGGCGATGGGGTGTCGGTCCCTGGAAGCACATGCCAAACAATCCCTTGGTATTGATTACCACCAAACTACGGCGAACAGACAGTTCTCATTAGAGCCAGTATATTGTTTAGGTAACTGTGCTACCGGCCCATCTATAAGAATTGATGATGATATTCATGGTCGTGTCAGCCTGGATCGTTTTGATGAACTAGTGGCTTCCCATCAGCAAGATATGAAGGAGGTCGGCTAATGAGTCAGCGTATTTATATCCCTTGCGACACAACCGCACTCTCCTTGGGAGCCGAACAAATAGCTGAAGCTGTTCAGCAAGAAATTGAACAACGCGGCCTGGACGCGACAATTGTTCGAAATGGCAGCCGTGGCATGCTCTGGCTTGAACCGCTTGTTGAAGTAGATACTGCACAAGGCCGGGTTGGTTATGGTGCAGTTAGTGCTCAGCAAGTATCAGCCTTATTTGATACTGGCATGCTCGATGGTAATCAACAGCACGAGAGTTGCATCGGTCTGGTTGAAGAGCATCCCTTCCTTAAAAAACAACAAAGACTGACCTTTGCCCGTTCTGGCATTACCGATCCCATTTCCATCGAAGACTACATTGCTCTGGATGGTTTTAACGGTCTAAAAAATGCCATCGCAATGCAACCTCAGAATATTGTTGATGAAGTTAAAACCTCAGGCCTGCGTGGTCGTGGTGGTGCCGCTTTCCCTACAGGGATTAAGTGGCAAACCGTTTTAGATACCCCATCTGAACAAAAATATATTGTCTGTAACGCCGATGAAGGTGACTCGGGCACCTTTGCCGATCGTCTGGTGATGGAATGCGATCCTTTCATGCTCATTGAAGGCATGACCATTTCTGGTCTGGCGGTACACGCAACACAGGGTTACATCTATCTTCGTTCAGAATACCCAGTAGCCCATAAGTTACTGAACGAGGCGATCGAACGCGCTTATAAAGCCGGATATCTGGGTGAAGACATTCTCGGCTCGGGCAAACGATTTGATTTAGAGGTGCGACTGGGTGCAGGCGCTTATATCTGTGGTGAAGAGACT
>NZ_DIAC01000049.1:17698-23513 GCF_002414625.1 Methylophaga sp. UBA5088
ATCTGTGGTGAAGAGACTTCTTTATTAGACAGCCTCGAAGGCAAACGTGGTCTAGTCAGAGCCAAGCCACCATTGCCAGCAATTGTCGGTCTATTCGGACAACCGACAGTAGTGAATAACGTACTTTCATTTGCTGCTGTGCCTTACATTTTGGATAAAGGTGGTCAGTCTTATGCTGACTATGGCATGGGACGCTCTCGCGGCACATTACCTTTGCAACTGGCAGGTAATGTAAAACAAGGAGGGCTGGTTGAACTGGCTTTCGGTATCAGTCTGCGTGAATTAATGGAAGATTTTGGCGGTGGTACGCTGACCGGTAAACCATTGAAAGCGGTTCAAGTCGGTGGGCCATTAGGCGCTTATCTACCAGCAAGCCAATGGGATACACCTGTTGATTATGAAGAGTTCGCTGCCGTTGGTGCCGTATTAGGACATGGTGGTGTCGTGATGTTTGACGAAACCGTGGATATGGGAGAACAAGCTCGTTTTTCAATGGAATTTTGTAAAGTCGAGTCTTGTGGCAAATGTACGCCATGTCGAATCGGCTCCACACGTGGTGTAGAAGTGATTGACCGCATACGTAGTGGTGAAAATGCTAACGCGAATTGGGTCTTACTCGAAGACCTATGCGAAACCATGATAGACGGCTCTCTTTGCGCTATGGGAGGAATGACACCATTCCCTGTCCAGAGCGTGATGAAATATTTCCCAGAAGAACTCAGCGCAGCGCGCTAGGAGTGACGACATGAGAATTGAAACATTTAATCCAAATAAAGACTACGGTACACCAGCTCGTGTATCGGAGACCTTAGTAACAGTAGAAATTGATGGCGTGGAAATCACGGTTCCAGAAGGAACGTCAGTGATGCGTGCCGCCTCATTAGCGAATATCAATATTCCAAAATTATGTGCCACCGACAATCTGGAATCCTTTGGTTCCTGTCGTTTATGTGCTGTTCAAATTGAAGGGCGACGTGGTTACCCAGCTTCATGTACAACAACTGTTGATGAAGGTATGAAAGTCACCACGCAAAACAGCAAGTTAGCGAAATTACGCAGAAATGTGATGGAGCTGTACATCTCGGACCATCCTCTGGATTGTTTGACTTGCCCTGCCAACGGTAACTGTGAACTACAGGACATGGCTGGCGATGTAGGGCTGCGTGAAGTGCGTTATGGCTATCAGGGTGAAAACCATCTCGATAGTGAAAAAGACAATTCCAATCCGTATTTTAGTTTTGACCCAAGCAAATGTATCGTTTGTTCGCGTTGTGTACGTGCCTGTGAAGAAGTACAGGGCACCTTCGCTTTAACCATTGATGGTCGTGGTTTTGATTCGAAAGTGGCTGCGGGTCAAGATGAAGACTTTATGGATTCAGAGTGTGTGTCTTGTGGTGCCTGTGTACAGGCATGCCCAACGTCCACCCTGATGGAGAAAAGTATCATCGAAATGGGGCAACCTGAACACAGTGTTGTCACTACATGTGCCTATTGCGGTGTCGGTTGCTCATTCAAAGCAGAAATGAAAGGCGATCAGGTTGTTCGCATGGTGCCTTATAAAGGCGGTGATGCGAACCATGGTCACTCTTGTGTGAAAGGCCGTTTTGCCTTTGGTTATGCGACACATAAAGACCGCATTAAAGCGCCAATGATTCGTGAGTCAATCACAGAGCCTTGGCAGGAAGTCAGCTGGGAAGAAGCGATTAACTTTGCAGCAACGCGTTTAAAAGATATTCAAGCGAAATATGGTCGTGAAAGTGTCGGGGGTATTACCTCATCACGTTGTACTAATGAAGAAAGTTATCTGGTTCAAAAATTAGTTCGTGCGGCGTTTGGTAATAACAACACGGATACCTGTGCACGCGTATGTCATTCACCAACTGGTTATGGTTTGAAAGTCACCATGGGTGAATCTGCGGGTACGCAGAACTTCGATTCTGTGATGAAATCTGATGTCATCATGGTTATCGGTGCTAACCCAACAGATGCGCATCCGGTGTTTGGTTCTTTAATGCGTCGTCGTCTGCGTGAAGGGGCTGATCTGATCGTGGCCGATCCACGTCATATTGATCTGCTAAAAACACCACATCTGAAAAAAGCACAGCATTTAGCCTTACGTCCTGGTTCTAATGTGGCATTGGTCAATGCTATTGCCCACGTTGTGGTGACCGAAGGACTGGAAGACAGAGCGTTTGTTGAAAAACGTTGTGATATGGAAAGCTATGAAAAATGGCGTGAGTTCATTCGTGATGAACGTCATTCACCTGAAGCGGTTGAAGCAACAACAGGTGTTGCGGCAGACAAAGTGCGTCAAGCGGCCAGAACTTACGCGACAGCGAAGAACGGTGCGATTTACTACGGTCTTGGTGTTACCGAACATAGCCAAGGTTCAACCATGGTCATGGGTATTGCTAACCTCGCCATGGCAACGGGTAATATCGGTCGTGAAGGTGTGGGTGTTAACCCATTACGTGGTCAGAATAATGTGCAAGGTTCATGTGATATGGGCTCGTTCCCACATGAGCTGCCAGGTTATCAGCACGTTTCAGATGACACAGCACGCACACACTTCGAATCAGTCTGGGGTGTGAAACTGGATAATGAGCCAGGCCTGCGTATTCCAAACATGTTTGATTCAGCCATTGCTGGCGAATTTAAAGCTTTATATGTTCAGGGTGAGGATATTGCTCAGTCTGATCCTGGCACGCAACATGTTGAAAAAGCCTTGCGTTCTTTAGAGTGCTTGATTGTTCAAGATCTGTTCCTGAATGAAACAGCCAAGTTCGCTCATGTGTTATTGCCGGGGTCTTCATTCCTGGAGAAAAACGGTACATTCACTAACGCGGAGCGTCGTATCAACCGAGTACGTAAAGTGATGCCAGCATTAGCCGGTAAGGAAGACTGGGAAATCACAGTCGATTTATCGAATGCTCTCGGTTATCCAATGCATTACAACCATCCATCAGAAATTATGGATGAAATTGCCTCGCTGACACCGACCTTTACCGGTGTGAACTATGATCGTCTTGACGAGTTGGGCAGTATTCAATGGCCATGTAATGATGAAAATCCAGTTGGCATGCCAACCATGCATGTGGATGACTTCCCGATTGGTAAAGGTCGTTTCAGTGTTACAGAGTATGTAGCAACGGATGAACGTACTAACAGTCGTTTCCCATTATTACTGACCACAGGCCGTATCTTGTCTCAATACAATGTAGGCGCTCAAACGCGTCGTACAGAGAATCAGGCCTGGCATGATGAGGATGTGTTAGATATTCATCCATCTGATGCTGAGTTACGTGGTATTAAGGAAAACGATTGGTTGGGTATCACCAGCCGGGCCGGACAAACGGTACTGCGTGCTCGCATTACCGATAAAGTCCTACCGGGCGTCGTGTACACCACATTCCATCATCCTGGAAGTGGTGCCAACGTCATTACCACTGACAACTCTGACTGGGCGACGAACTGTCCTGAATATAAAGTGACAGCTGTTCAGGTTGAGAGAGTCAGCCAACCTTCAGAGTGGCAGCAAAACTTCAAATCATTTGAAGCGTTGCAGATGAAACTACTGAAAGGGGCAGACACCGCTCATTCAGAGGTAGAAGCTGAGTAATGACAGGCGTTGATAAAACGACAGTTGATGTTGAGGTAGCCGTTCATAAAGATGAATCGGCTACCCAATATCAGCATGACGATATTGCTGTTGAAACACCTGTTGCTCTGGTTTACAACACGATCTCTCATGCGGTGATGATGGCGACACCGTCCGATTTAGCTGATTTTGCTCTGGGGTTTAGTTTGACCGAGGATATTGTGGATAACGCCGAACAGGTCAGCCATATTCATGTGCAGTCAAACAGTAATGGCATCAGCGTTCGTTTGATGATTGATGATGAAAAGTTTGATGCTTTACGTGAACGTCGACGCAGCTTAGTCGGCCGAACCGGCTGTGGTTTATGTGGTGTTGAATCACTCAAACAAGCTATCCGACCGATCCAGCCTGTTCAGTCGGTGCAAGTTTCAGATGATGTGATTCAGATTGGATTGAATAACATCAAACAACATCAACAGCTGCAACAAGTGACAGGGGCAACTCATGCTGCTGCCTGGTGTGATCTTGAAGGTAATATCATACTGACAAGAGAAGATGTCGGCCGACACAATGCACTGGATAAATTAATCGGTGCACATGTTAAAGCCGGCTTATCACCACATGAAGGCTTTGTATTGGTCACCAGTCGTGCCAGCTATGAGATGGTGCAAAAAGCAGCCAGTGCCGGTTTTGGTTGTCTGGTAGCGGTCTCGGCACCAACTTCACTTGCAATTGAGCAAGCCCAGCAGGTTGGTTTGAAACTGGTTGGCTTTGCCCGTTCTGGTCGTCATGTCATTTATCACGATCCGTTTACTCAACATGATCACGAAACAGCCCGCAGGGCAATGTAAGGAAAGTAACAAAATGAGTCATAGTCCGGTTGAAACTTTGATCAAAATGATTAACCAAATCGCGGCAAACAATCGCGCTTATGAAGACAAAGAGGCAGCAGAACGTGTTGCCAGTCATATCAAACGCTTTTGGGCCAGAAAAATGAAAGAAGATTTAGTGGAATATCTGGATGCCGGTGGCACTGAGCTTGATCCCATCGCGAAAGACGCGGCAGAGCAGGTGAAAAGTGGTATGCAACAAGCCGCTGCTACCAAGCAAGCTGTCTGATTGAACTTATCATCTTAAACATCAATATAAGGCCGTTAAGGCCTTATATTTTATGTAGCGCTCTTATTCCTGTGTAATAGCGGCTGGCTGGCGGTTTTCATCAATATGCACATAGACAATGTCAGCTTCCGCCACCTTCATTGTTGTTTCTTTTTTTCCATCACGACGTTCAATTAATACTGTCACCTTCACCGTAATAGAAGATGTGCCAATACGCATGGTATCCACATAAATACTGACAATATCAGCAACTAGCACAGGCGCAATAAACTGAAAATTATTGACGGCGACAGTCACAACTCGGCCGCCGGCAATTCGATGAGCGTAAATCCCTCCGGCGATATCACATTGCGACATTAACCAACCACCAAAAATATCACCAGCGATATTCACATCACTGGGCTTGGCCATAATCCGTAAAACTGCATGTTTATCTTGTGGTAATTCCATTGCCAATCCTTAAACGAAAAATGATTTTTATTGAGTGTTGTTATAATAAAAATACAAGGACTTCTCATGTATAGTGACTTTTACTTAGCATAGTAAATGGAGCGGATGATGAAATTAAGACAGCTTTGTATCGTCGTTATTTTCAGTTTAGTAGCTGTCCAAGCTCATGCTGAAGATAATCAATGGCCAGTGTTTGGTGGTAATCAATGGCATCAAAGACATTCACCGCTCACACAAATCAATCAAGATACGATCCAGAATTTACAACCAGCATGGCAATATCAAAGTGGTGTTAAAGCCACTTTTCAGGCAACGCCGATTGTCAAAGATAAGGTGATGTATTTGTCCTTACCTTTTAATGATGTGGTGGCATTAGATGCCAAAACCGGACAACAAATATGGCGTTACCATCATGAGCGAATCACATCGCGGGAAATGTGTTGTGGTCCCGCTAACCGTGGTGTTGCTGTTGATGAGTCTTATGTTTATATGGGCACAGTAGATGGTCGATTAATTGCGCTAGATCGCCAAACTGGCAAGCTTGCCTGGGACAGAGATGTCACGATGGGCGAGAGTGGCATTCAGGAAGATATCAATACGCTGGGAGATGAGACTAAAGGCACAGTATCGGGTAAGTCTGGTGCCGGT
>NZ_DIAC01000049.1:23627-33446 GCF_002414625.1 Methylophaga sp. UBA5088
CCGGTATCAACATGGCACCCATGGTGTACAAAGGCCAGGTCATTATTGGAATAACAGGTGTCGGTTATGGCTTACATATTGACTCGCCAGACGTTAATGCACCTTTAGGTGCTGTGGTAGGCATTGCTGGTGAGTATGGACGCAGAGGATTTCTCGCCGCCTATGATGCTGATACCGGAAGTCCTTTGTGGCAGTTCGATACTATTCCCGAACGCAATTGGGAAGGGGAGTTTGTTACTACCACGCCTGCAGGAGAAACCTTACCCAGAGATATCAACAAAGAAAAAGCCATGCTGGCAGCACATCCAGATGCGTGGCGTTATGGTGGTGGTTCTGCCTGGAGCACGCCAGCCATAGATGTCGATACGGATACGCTGTTTTTTGGCACCGGTAATCCATCCCCACAGATGGAAGATTCATCACGACCTGGAGATAATCTCTACACATCCTCTATCGTCGCCTTAGATGCCATGACAGGTAAAGTGAAATGGTATTTTCAACAAGTCCCCCATGATCTATGGGGATATGATGTGGCCAGTCCTCCGGTATTATTGACTGTAGACAAGGGGGGCAAACAGATTAAAGCGTTGGGTCAGGCGGGAAAAACTGGCTGGTTTTATGTGTTGAACCGCAATACCGGCAAGCTGTTATTCAGAAGCGAAGCTTATGTACCGCAGCAGAATATGTTCAAACTGCCTAGTGAAGAGGGTACGGTTATCTACCCAGGTGTGCTTGGTGGCTCGAATTGGTCACCTGTTTCGGTTGACCAACAACGTGGACTCGCTTTTATCGCTGGTATTCACTGGCCCATAAGTTATCGCTTGCATCAAATGGATGCTAGCGATGGTGAATCTGGGGTCAAATATTCGTCTATGTCGCCTATGAATGATGTTGAGCACTATGGCCTATTAACGGCCATGGATATCAATACTGGCCAAATTGTGTGGCAGCACAAAACACCAAATCCATTATTAGGTGGTGTGCTCAGCACGGCTGCCGGTCTCGTTTTTACTGGTGAAGGCGATGGTCGGTTATTAGCCTTTGATGCCGTCTCAGGTGAACTCTTATGGCAAGGTCACTCCGAAGCCGGCGTGAACGCGCCACCCATCAGTTATGAGATTGATGGCAAGCAGTATATTGCCGTGGCCAGCGGTGGCAATAAATTATTCGGATATACAACGGGTGATTATATGAAAGTATGGGCTTTAAAGAATTAGTGTGTCAGCGAGTTAACAGCTCGCAGTAATATTAAAAAACGGTTAAGTCTTTTTTAAGACTTGTTCACCATACTCCATCTCATTCCACATGACGTAGGTGATGAGATGACAACAGAGTCGAAAACAGACCTTGAGTTTTCAGGTAAATACGATGATACACACGCGAGAGCGTACTTTGAAAAACATCAGGATGGTTTATGGCGTCAATTATCTAATTGGCGTGATCACCAAGTGGCCAGAAAAGCCCTGAGCTTAGCTGGTGACCCCCAGACTGTATTAGACGTACCTTGTGGTACGGGACGTTTCTGGTCTTTATTGTGCGAACAGCCACAACGCCAGATTTTTGCTAGTGATTACAGCCAGCATATGATCAATACTGGCATGCGCTATCGTGATAAAGCCATTACCGATCGGGTCGAAACCTTCCAATCATCGGCATTTAGTTTAGATGTGCCTGATAATTTCGTAGAAAATATTTTCTGTATTCGTCTTATTCATCACATTGGTGATGCACAAGATCGACTGGCATTGCTAAAAGAGTTTCACCGGGTCACGCAAAAAACCGTGATTATCTCGCTTTGGGTGGATGGCAACTTTAAAGCCTGGCGTCGTAAAAAATTAGAGAAAAAACGCCACGCACGCGATTACCAAAACCGCTTTGTGATTAATCAGCAAACCATTGAAAATGAATTCAGACAAAGTGGCTTTGAGATAAAAGCTGCCATCGACTTTTTACCTAAATATGCAATGTGGCGTACTTATGTACTTGAGAAGCAAGACTCTGTATTAGCTTAACGAATTTGTCTGGCGCGAACAGAGCGGCCTTTCACTTTGCCTTTAGCTAAGTAATTCATGGCTTGTCTAAGGGCACTTTGTTCAACGGCAACGTAGCTGGACATATCGCGAATATCAATTTTGCCTATTTGCTGACCATTTAAACCGGCATCACCGGTTAAAGCACCTAAAATATCACCCGGACGAATTTTATTTTTACGACCACTATCCAGCTGGATGGTGGTCATTTTGCCTTGTAGTGTGAAGCCTGAGTCTGGCTTGAGTTTTGATATGTTGCCGTAATTCACTGGTTCGGACCTATAGTTTTCGATGGCGACAACACGTGGCGCATCAGCGGGTGTGACAATACTCATTGCCATGCCTTTTTCACCGGCACGACCCGTACGGCCAATACGATGCACATATACTTCCGGATCGCGTGGAAGTTCGTAGTTAATCACCATTTCCAGAGCGGCGATATCCAGACCTCTGGCCGCAACATCCGTCGCCACCAATACCGGGCAACTGTTATTAGCAAAGCGAATCAATGCCTGATCACGATCCCGTTGTTCAAGATCACCATGGATGGCTGCCGCTTGTATTTGTTGACTGGATAACCACTGAGCCACTTCATCACACTGCTTTTTGGTATGACAGAAGATAACGGCATTACTCGGTTTGTAGTGTTGAATCAGCTTGATTAGCGTCTCATCACGTGCATGTTTATCAACATCAAAAAACAGCTGTTCAATAACGTCTTGCTTGTGTTCAGAGACAACCTTTACTGATACTGGTGACGTTTGGATGGATTCACTCATCTGCTGAATCGTATCCGGATAGGTGGCAGAGAACAGGGCGGTCTGACGTGATGTGGGCGTTTGATCAATGATGTGGTGAATGACTTCTGCAAAGCCCATATCCAACATACGATCCGCTTCATCGAGAACCAGTACTTTTAGCTGATCTAACTTTAGGCAGTTTTTGGTATGTAAATCATTCACTCGACCTGGCGTGCCGACCACGATATGTGAACCATGCTCTAATGACGCAATCTGTGGCCCGATAGGTTTACCACCGCATAAAGTCGTTACTTTAATATTCGGCATAAAGCGTGCGAGTTTTCTTAACTCGCTGGTGATTTGTTCTGCCAGCTCACGGGTTGGGCTTAATATCAATGCCTGCACCCCAAAGAAACGCGGATTGATGCTATTTAATACGCTGATACCAAACGCTGCTGTTTTACCACTGCCAGTTTTCGCTTGAGCGACCACATCCCGGCCTTTTAATAACCAGGGTAATGTTTCTGCCTGAATGGCTGTCATGCTGTCATAACCTAATGAGGTTAATGCATCCAGTTGTTGCTGAGATAAGGGGAGGGACGAAAAAGCAGTATCTGACATAGGAACTCAATTAATAATCACGTGCATGCGTGATGGCTGTTCAGCGGATATGAAAATAAGACTTAGCGTGGTTCCGCAATCAAGACTGAACTTCTTAATGGGAGAGAGATAAACTCAGAGAGCTATAGTCCTTTGAATATAGTACAGAATTATACCTTGCTCGCCTTAGCAAAGCGATATAACACTTTTTCGTCATAGCAGAAATAGTTTACTGACTGTGTTCGGCAAGTTTTTCTGCTAATGAGACTAACGTGTTTGTTTGCTGTTTGATCTGCTGATAAACAACTGGATCAAGCTGTTTTAACCATCGCTCGGGAATAGCATTAACACGATATTTGGCACCGGCCAACATACCTGCTAGAGCACCGACAGTAGTAGCATCTCCTCCCATATTGACGGTCTTGATCACACAGTCTTCGAGATTATCGGTCGTATGAAAAAAGTGCAGTACGGTTTGTATCGTATCCACGATATAGCCAGAGCTATGACCAGGATAAGGTGAGAAAGCAAACTGGGGCTCTTTTTCAATGAATTCAGCAATCTTTTCTTCAGCCAAATCAGTTTCTTGGCGAATTAAGTGTTTTACCAAATAGCCCAACATCTGACTGGCTTGGTCAGAAAGGCTATTGTGATGAGTAAAATGATTTTGTTCACACAGCCAGCTTTCAAACGCCTCATCCTGATATAGACAAATCAAAGCCAGAGGCAAAATACGGCTACAGGCACCATTACCCGCATCGTGATCATCATAAGGTGCCATCAAGTCACCGGTATTTTTATAACGACGGATACCGCGCAGTACCGCCTCGCTGATATCAGTTGGATGTTTACTCAGCCAGACCACAAAGTAATCAGCGGCGACTTTAATATCCCAACCTTGAGCATCAATAATGGCCTGACTGAGAGTGAGTGTCATCTCGGTGGCATCCGTCACATGACCCTGTGGTAAACCTAACCAACCACCACCGGTAATATCTTTATGAAGGCCGTAAGTTTCGTGAATTTGTTCCGGGGTCATAAATTCTAAGGTGGCACCCAGCGCATCACCGCAGGCAAAACCAAGATAGGCGCCTAAGGCTCTTTCGTAGAGAGAGGATGCGGTTATGGTTGTATCTGAGTTCATTGCTATTGAGCCTCAATTATCCATTGTCGAGTAGGTGTGAACATTTATGTGTTCCGAAAAGCTGTCGGCAATGATAAAACTGAGCATCCACCGTCACATTGATCCTGATCATGAATGGTGTAAAACGAATGATATTTATTTAAGTGAAAAGGGCTGAATAGCCAGAAGAGCAGTATGTTTATTCAATAATGGCAGCAGATTTAATCTGTGCCCAAATCTCATCACCGACAGAGACACCAAGGTGATGAAACGAACGTGAGGTAAGACGACACAGTAAATAGTTCGCACCTACCTTGAGTCGAACCAATAAAATGGCGGGGTGATCACCTTGGCTGACTTCTTCAATACGAGCACGTAAGGTATTGGCAATACTGGATTCTTCATCAGGAGACAAGGTGAGACTGACATCCCTAGCCTGTACTTGCAGACGCACCTGACTACCGATAACAAAGGTCATATCTCTGACCCACATCTTGCCGCCATCAAACGCGGCTTCTGCAAGATGCCATTCGCTCTGGATCTGCTCAATCTTAGCTTCAATAATCACACTGGCCTGCTCATCCAGTTGTGACGATAAATCCAGCCGTGAAAGGGTGTGATTGAGCGCACCGGAAGCCTCAACCTGGCCATCTTTCAGTAACACAATATGATCGGCTAATCGTGCGACTTCTGTGGGCGAGTGGCTGACATAAATCACCGGCATTTTTAAGGTGTCATGCAGCTTTTCTAAGAAGGGCAAAAACTCACGTTTTCTGGCTACATCGAGAGCGGCTAGAGGTTCATCCATTAATAATAGTTTTGGGTTCACTGCCAGACTTCGGGCAATGGCGACCCGTTGTTTTTCACCGCCAGAGAGTTTGGCTGGTTTGCGATCAAGTAAATGCTCAATCCCTAACAAGTCGATGGTTTTATCGAGTGGAAAATCGGTATTGCTTTGTTTTCTGCGTTTAAAAGCATAATTCAAATTGGCCATCACAGTCAGATGAGGGAATAAGGCCGACTCCTGAAACACATAAGCAATTGGGCGCTGGTGGGATGGGACAAAGGTGTTGTCATCCTGCCAGACATCGCTATTAAACACGAACTTGCCTTTGGCTTTTTCCAGCCCCGCCATACAACGCAAAATGGTGGATTTACCCGAACCCGACGGACCAAACAAAGCAGTGACACCCTGAGCGGGTATGCTCAAGTCAACATCCAGCGTAAAGCCGGGATGCTGAAGATAAAAGCGGGTTTCGATGCCAGACTTGCTCATGCGAGTTTTCTTTTATTGGGGTTAAACAGATACAGCAATAACAAGGTAATAAACGAAAACACAATCATAATCGCCGATAGCTCCCAAGCCTGGTCATATTCTAAGGCCTCGACGTAGTCATAAATCTGCACAGACACAACCCGCGTCACGTCAGGAATATTGCCACCAATCATTAACACCACGCCAAACTCACCGACAGTATGAGCAAAGCCCAGAATGCCGCCTGTTAAGAATCCAGGGAGTGCAAGCGGCAAGGCAATAGTGAGAAATCTATCCAGTGGACTAGCGCCCAATGTGGCAGCGGCTTCCAGATAATGCTCATTGATATTTTCAAAGGCCAGCTGTATCGGTTGCACAACAAAAGGCAGGGAATAAAAAATAGACGCAATCACCAACCCGCTAAAGGTAAAAGGCAAGGTGCCCAAACCAAGTGCCTGAGTCAATTGCCCCACCGGCCCTTCAGGCCCCATCGCCACTAATAAATAAAAGCCAATAACCGATGGCGGTAATACAATCGGCATTGCTACCAATGCCTCGATAGCGACTTTGGCACGACAACGGGTACGAGCTAACCACCACGCAATAGGTGTGCTGATCAATAACAGCAAAATGGTCACAATACTGGCCAGTTTTGTTGTGAGTAAGATGGCAGCTAGATTCGCGTCGCTAAACATGATGCTTTACATTAATCCATGCTCAATGTGAATAACCATAGGATTCGATAATCGCCAGGGCTTTCTCAGATTTAAGGTAGTCGAGCAATGCTTTTGCCGCATCATTGTGTTCTGCTTTTTTGAGTAATACCGCATCCTGACGAATAGGTGAGTAGAGGTCTTTAGGCACAATCCAACCCGAACCTGAACTTAGCTTGCCTTGTTTCATAACCTGCGATAAAGCCACAAAACCTAGTTGGGCATTATGCGTAGCAACAAATTGATACGCCTGTGCAATGTTTTCTCCCATCACGATTTTGTTGGCGACATCGTCATAAATACCCAGATTATTTAATGTCTCAACTGCTGCTTTGCCATAGGGCGCAAGCTTAGGATTAGCTAAAGACAAATGTTTAAACTGACCTGTCCTCAACACATCTGGACTTTGGCTATCCACAAAACCGACTTTGGGGGACCATAAAATCAATCCGCCCTGAGCATAGGTAAAACGGCTGTCTTTAACGCTGAGTCCATCTTGTTCAAGTGCGAGAGGTTTAGCTGCATCGGCGGAAAGAAACACATCAAAAGGTGCACCATTTTTTATCTGGGCAAAAAACTTACCGGATGAGGCAAATGACAGCACCGTGTTATTATCGGTCTCCTTATCAAAGGCAGCCGCAATGTCCTGCATCGGTTCGGTGAAATTGGCCGCGACTGCCACCATCACGGTTTGAGCTTGAACGTTGCTGATGGTAAATAAACAGAAAAGGGCGGTGAGCAGTTTTTGTAATGTCGTCATTGTGAAGTCTCAGTTTTAATTCGCCACGGCAAGGATCACGTTGGACGCTTTAATTAACGCCGTGACTTGCGTGTCAGGTTTAAGGTCCAACTCTTGAGCGCTGTCATTGGTGATGGTGGCTGCCAGTGTTTTGCCACCATTGAGTTCAATAATCACTTCTGTATTGATAGCGCCTTCATGGCAGCGTGCGACTTTGCCAGTGAGCTTATTGCGGGCACTGGTTTTTAGCTGATGGTCTAAGGTCAGAATCACCCACGAAGCCTTAATCATCGCGTAGGCTTCTGTACCTTGTTTCAGCTCAAGATGCTCAAGACTATCCGATGTGATGTTGGCGACAATTTCATCTTCACCGCCGATATCCAAAATCACTTCGTTTGAAATTTCACCTTGCTTGATCGTTTTCACTTTGCCAAGAAACTGATTGCGGGCACTGGTTTTCAAATCAAATCTCCTGATGAGCTGATAATAGGCATCAAAGTCATCTACCACGTTATTTAATTGCTGTAGAACACGCTCACGTTCTTCATCTAGCCGACGATACGTGCTGACCAATCGACGGCCATGATCAGTCAACCTGGCTCCACCCCCATCACGACCACCTTTACGTCGTTCTACCAAAGGGCTCTCGGTCATATTGTTAATGGCTTCGACCGCATCCCATGCCGTTTTATAGGTCATACCTAAGGTTGTTGCTGCGGCGCGAATCGAGCCTGTGGCATCAATCTGCTCCAACAAAGCCATATGATCGTATTTACGACCACGACTGAATAAAGCCGATGTGGTGTCTGCATGTTGTTCAGGCATATGGTTTTTACTGTCTCTAAATACCGATAGTAGGTATAACTATATATCGGTGCGCGAAACACTACAATCTCAGCTTTGATGCGTCACGTGATTTGTGATCGGTTCAAAAATGAGAGAACTAAAAATTAGGTGGTTATCTGCAATAGTGCACAGAGTGATGACAGATACATTATCAGCACGCTAGAGCCGGAAGCCTTCCATCAATAGATGGAATTTGAAGTGTTTGAAAAAATGATTATTGCTTAGCTTAAGCGAGTTAGCACCAGATTTTTATCATCCAATGCTTATGAGTGTTGCTTAGCAATAAAAACTATGAAATATTGACCTAATATCAATTGATTGCACTGCGATTTAAATCTCAGCTCGTAAAGGGCTTAAAGGAATATAGAAATGGAACATTCAATATGAATATCGCTTTTTCTCAGAGACGTATTCATTTCCAAGAGAATCAAAATATGGCTCTATTCCTCAAAAAAATTAATCGCCGTTTCTTTTTTAATCAAATGCTTAGCAATTTTAAAATGGAATTATGAAGTGACTTCTTTAATATTTATTATGAAGCCACAGGCTTCATAAAAGACACTGTTAGGCATACAGGAGAGCATCGTGGAAAAATTCCAAGTAGCACGAAAAATTGTTGTCTGGTCTGCTGGTTGTGCGTCCTCTTGGGTCTGCCTTCAGTTGATACTTTTTTTTGGTGTAGAGAAAAAGTCGTTTCTACAAATATTTGCCGATATTCTAGGCGGAGGTGCAGCCGGCGCAGGGCTAGGCATATTATTCTTCTTGGTGTTCGGAGCTATAGGGTGGGTATCTGGTGCCATCTATGGGGCCCTCGGGCTATTTTCGCTTATGTTAGGCGGCGCTCTTGGTGGTCTTGGTATTGGGTCTCTTATTCACATTGCGAGAAACCCAGATCACTATAATTTCAACTTCCCTATAATACTTGTCGGTTCTTTCGTCTCGTTCCTACTTATCAGGTGGGTATCGTCAAAAGTTGGTCGGCTCTATGACACGCATGGCCCATCATTAGCAAAATGGTTTATGGCTAAGCTCGATGGAAAAAATGCCTAACAATAAAAAGCAGGCGGACGCGTAAACGCGCCGCTGTTTTAGGCGTTAGGTGCAATATAGACAATGAGCGCAACCGAAATTTTTGATGAATCCGATAGCCTTGCCGGAAAGCTGCAAAAAGTAATTGATTTACCGCTCTTTGATAGTTCATCAAGAATTAGCACCAGTGACGTTGCCTGTTCCCTTTCACTGGAACATTGGCACTCTGCAAGAGCTCTGCTTCGAGCAAGCCTTTTGCCGTCTGCTCTCGTGGTTCACCGTGCGCAATTTGAAGCGCTCACTCGCTCGATTTGGCTTACATATCTTGCTTCGAGTGAACAAATATCGAAATTGACTGCAGATCTGTCAATAGAATCAGAGCAAGCGGCAAAGAATATGCCGCAAATCGCCCAGATGATGCAGGCTCTGGAAAAAAGCGGGCCTCAACATGCATATGATGCGCTTATCCGTTTCAAGGACAATTCATGGAAAGCGCTTAATTCATATGCTCATGCAGGAATACATCCGATCAGAAGGCATCATGAAGGGTACCCTCTCAGGTTGTTGCATGATGTTTTGCGCAATACCAATGGATTAGCTGTTATGTCATGCATGCAAGCTGTAGTGCTTTCAGGTCAACAACCGTTACAGCGAACTATCCTAGACATCGCTGGGAGGCATCCTGCGTGTATGCCGCCCCCGATCTGACACCTAACCATGCCAGTCACGGCGACGTCTACTACA
>NZ_DIAC01000049.1:33584-33920 GCF_002414625.1 Methylophaga sp. UBA5088
TCTACTACATTGCGGCTTCGCCTTCATTTCGTAGCCGCGCGTGCTGAGCGGCGTTATATTTTCCTCGTAGATTCATATAAATAATAAACTTAGTTATGACATTAATAGCGAGCTTAAATAACGATATTAATCCAGTTTTTATTGGAGATATCGCGATATCTTCTAATTCAGATAATCCATCAATTAAGTGGCCAACAATTGGGAATATCCGAAATGTTTTTGATTGCCCAGAAGGATTTATTGTTTCTGGTTACACGCAAAAGATCTCGCTTATAAATGATAGTCTTGTTATTGCGTGGGCAGGGTCGAAGATTCACGCAAGAATGATTGTATCTG
>NZ_DIAC01000049.1:34004-37689 GCF_002414625.1 Methylophaga sp. UBA5088
TGTATCTGAGATAATAGAGTCATCAAAAAAGGAGATATTAACTTTTAGAGCAATAGTTAAAATTATAGAAGATAATAAATATGAAATAGAAGGCAATCTATCCTTAATAGCTTGTTTTATTGAAAAAAATCTTCTGATAAATGTATTTTTAATAGATTCCAAATAGGCTGCAATGAAGTTCATTCAGGTACTCATGGCCGGTGTATCAGTGCTGGAACCGGGACTGAGTATTTTGAAAAAGTGCTTAACACATATAATGAATCTACCCCCAAAGATTTTGAACTTGATAACTATGTTAATACCTCAATTAATAAGGCATGTTCAATAACCTCATGGTTACACTATCTTGAGCACACGAATTATGAACCTTTACTTAATTATTTTGGTGGTGGATACGAAATTTGCTACATGGAAGGCGGGGCTTTTAAAAAGCTAAATAATTTTTCATCAATCTATTGGAGTATCGAAATAACAGAAGATGGTAAAACTAATGACATTAGAGTTCACAAAATTCACCACACACAATACCATCATGACATATGTGTATTTTCAGTTATAGATGACGTTACCTACAATGGTAGTGAATATATAGTTGAAAACATCGATCATTTTCTAGTTCCACCTATTCACAGATCAATAGATGAATCAGAAGTGCAAAACTTTAAACCTATAATCGAAACAGGTTCATTTTGTCATATGGTTGAAATTATTTTTGGTGATGAAAAAATTAAATGGTTAAGAGTAATGGAAATTGATCAGCAAAAAATACTTGAAATAAAGAATATAGATGGACTTTACTCTATAAAGCCTGATTATGGTTTGATGAGAGATCAAATTGAAATTTTCCTTAAAAAAATATAACAAGGACATCAAATGGACATTCATAAGCGTAGTTCGCTGCCGCTCACATTATCACGCTTATTCCTGCAATTTATGGCGGCGTTAACTGTCTATGTCGAAATCACTGCTAATAATTGCTTCAAATAATGATTATGAATCGCTCATGGAATATATGAGAAGTTGTGATTTGTCTCTTGTGCCATTGGATTTGAGGTATCCAGTGGCTCAGCCCAAAGACGGCCCTATATGTTATCTATCGTTCAAAACTATTGATGAGCTTCATCCCTATGGTGAAGGAAACACCAAGTTAGCAGACGTTATTGATCCATTGTTACTGTTTACAAGACCTTATTATGACCCTCCGTATTTAACAGATGGGTCCATCGTTCTAAACGATGATGTTCAAGAAGTTTCTGATCAAATTAAGCCGCTTTTCAATAAGGTGGCACGTTGGGTGCGTAAAAACTGGAGTAAGCACCCAGATCATGCTTCTTGGGTTGGGCCAGAAGCCTACAACCTTTTACAAACTGGCAAAGGGCAATGGCGCTCTTGTTTACATGCAGCTTCCGGTAAAATAATCCGTGTATAAAACAGTTAACAAGTTTGTCAAAAGGACGCTCCTGACGTCGCGCCTTTTACAAAAGCGTTAGATTCCTAGGGAAGCACTTATGCATATCGAAAGCGAGCTAGAATTCTGGCTGCAACGAAACATCCCTGATAAGCGAGAGAGCAAGCTCCGAAACATAAAGATAGTAATGAACTACTATGGTTTTGGTGATTTAGCATGGCCTACGCTTGAATCAATTGCGGAGAAGCTAGCCGTAGGAACAAGGGAGCGCGTTAGGCAAATTATCAATGCTAATTTTAGGGATGTAATAGCTCTAGCGGAGCTTCCCGTAGCATGTGCAGTATTCGATATTATTGAAGCATATGGCTTCGTTTCAATTCCCGAAGTAAGAACTCGACTCATACGTGAAGGCTATGCGTCGAAAAACACTACTCTAAGAGGAGTACTAAATCTCGCCCGAGACTTGGGTAGGTGCGAAGGCTATAATCTATATGATTCAAATCTTAATCTCCTTAAGCGTTCCGAAGCCGAGTTCGACGAACAAACTTACCTAATACGGAAGTCAAATCTAGGAGTGTTAAAGAAAAAACTACGTAAAGCCAAAACATTACCGGGATTACTGGGCTTATCCTTAGATAGTTACTTGGAAAAAGAAATTGGATCGGACGGTGTTTTTTCTAATGTGAAACAACTTATCGCTGCATCGCCAGAAGTAGTTCAAGTCTCAGATGACCAGAATAGTTGGTACATATTCGAAGATCGCGATAATACCCTCATTAACTGCTGTGAAAAGATCTTCGGTCTTACAGCTCAATGCCAAATTGGAGTGCTTGCTTCAACTTTACAAAACTCTCTTCGTAGGAGGTCGCACAAATATAACTATCCACCTTCGCGCATAATTTCGCGTTGGATTGAAAGCTCAAAATGGTTCGTTGTGGAGGGCGAGTCGGTTAAGTTTTTAGGAGATTACAGGGAACTAACACACTTAGAAAAAATAGCTGTTTCGTATCTGGAAGGCATAGAAAAGTCGGATTATCCTCAATTCCGTGATCACCTGATCAAGCAAGGTATAGGAAAGCCTGCAGCTAACAAAATCATTACCACTTCTTCTCTGGTTACAGTTGATAAGACAGGTCAAAGAAAAACCTACACTTATCAGCTTATTACCAAAGCCGGCCGTATTGAAAAAAGTAGCGATAATGCGGTATCTCGATATCAAGTATTCAAGAACCGCTTGAAACATGTGCTTGCCGAAGGCACAGACTCAACTATTGAGGTACTAGTACGCAGGGAACAAGCAATTTTGAGAGAGTGGTTGTTTGGAGAAAAGGATAGTGAACACTGCGCTGCATGTGGTGAGCTGTTTTCTATTTCCGCCTTGGTCACAGCTCACAAGAAAAAAAGATCACAATGCACTGATTCAGAAAGAGTTGATCCTAATATAGTCTTTCCTTTGTGTCATTTTGGCTGTGACTACCTATATGAAATTGAATCTATATCCGTTAACCAAAACGGTGTAATTGAGGCGAATAGTGAAGTGTCTGAAAACTTTGATTCTAAGAGGTCATCTGCTTTAGCTGGAAGAACACTTCCCAGTAAGTGGTTGTTGGGCAGTATGAGTTACTTTAAGCGCAATCTAACAATTGCAAATCAACATGGTCAGATTGTTTGATTTTCAGTGCTTTAGTTGAAAGTGACCTGCGTCGTTTTTTGTATTGAAATGTTAAGCCGTTTCGCCATGCGGATAAGGTTTGAGCGATCCATCTGAAGCTGTTTGGCGGCCATTGCCCAGTTACCATCAGCTTGTTGTAATGCGTGGACGATGATTCTTCTCTGAAAGGCTTCCGTCGCT
This sequence comes from Methylophaga sp. UBA5088, assembly GCF_002414625.1. Taxonomy (NCBI): domain Bacteria; kingdom Pseudomonadati; phylum Pseudomonadota; class Gammaproteobacteria; order Thiotrichales; family Piscirickettsiaceae; genus Methylophaga; species Methylophaga sp. UBA5088. The sequence goes on from NZ_DIAC01000049.1 coordinate 37,265, forward strand.
GCTTTTAAACTCATATTGGGCTGGATGTTAGCTGAGTTAGTATCCAGCTCAGGTAAGTTGCCTACGGGTTTATCAGACCTGATTTCAAGTAACTCAGAAGTGAGTGACACTATCGCCTGATGAGGTGAATTAGCTTTTGCTCTTAACGCTGCTCGGCTGATTACATGTTCCAGTTCACGCACATTGCCGGGCCAGGAATAATTGAGCAGACTGGAATTCGCTTCTGATGTTAATCGAAGCTGGCGGATATTCAATTGGCGACTGATGCGTTCGAGAAAATATCCGGCCAAAAGCAACACGTCTTCTCCACGATCTTTCAGGCTGGGAAGGTGGATGGGGTACACCATCAGACGGTGATAAAGATCAGAGCGGAACTGTTCATTCTCAACTTCTTTTTCCAGGTTTCTATTAGTGGCAGCAATAAT
>NZ_DIAC01000049.1:37704-38941 GCF_002414625.1 Methylophaga sp. UBA5088
CAGGCTGGGAAGCTGAATGGGGTACACCATCAGACGATGATAAAGGTCGGAACGGAACTGTTCATTCTCGACTTCTTTTTCCAGATTTCTATTAGTGGCAGCAATAATCCGTACATCCACATGTTCGACTTTATCTTGGCCGACAGGTTGAATCTCGCCCGACTGCAATACCCGTAATAATTTGCTCTGTGTGCTGAGCGGTAGCTCACCTACCTCATCAAGAAAAAGCGTGCCGCCATTCGCCAACTGAAATTTACCGGCCCGTGCTTTATCTGCACCGGTAAAGGCGCCTTTAGTGTGGCCGAATAACTCACTTTCAACCAGCGACTCTGGCAGGGATGCACAGTTCAAATACACCAGTGGAGCCGTTTTACGATCTGAAAGTTGATGAATTTTCCTGGCAACCAGCTCTTTACCTACCCCCGTTTCACCAGTGATCAGCACCGTAAAATTGGAACCAGACACCAGTTCGATATTGTTTTTCAGTGTTTGCATGACTGGGCTTTGCCCAATAATCTCGCCGCCGTCTTTTAACAAGGCTTCCTGGGTTAATTCTTTGACGACTTCCTGAGCATGATGGGCACTGAGTTCTAGCTTCTTGAACTCCAAGGCTGTTTTTAAGGTAGCAGCGGATAAGGCCGTGATTAATTCCAGCGTTTTTAATTCGATGTCATCAAAAGCATATGGTTTAAAGCTATCTAAAGTGACAACACCAATAAGCTGATTGTCTGAATACAGGGGTAAGCCCATGCAGGAATGAATCGGTAAGTTACCTAATTGAGAGACCAACAAACCATCATAGGGGTCGGGCAAGTCACAGTCGTTAGCAAATAGCAGGGGTTTGTTTGAGTCACAAATTCGTTGCAGCCTGGGGTGTTCTGCAATTAAAAAGCGCCTGCCTAATACATCTGACGATAATCCCTGCATGGCTAGCGGTGTCAGCATGCCATCACGAAAGCCGAGTAACACCACCGCGTCACAGGCAATGGCCTTTCGGATTGAACCTAACAGACGATCAAACCGATCTCCGGTATTCAAACTATTGGCTAAGTCCAGCGCGACTTCCACTAAAAGGTGATGGCTATTTAATGACATTGTGTTGTTCTTTTTAATCAGGTTATAAAAACATGAGTAGGTCAATATGACCTAATATTCTATAGGTCAAAACGACACGATTGATGAAGTATATCTGACTAAGTGTTTGAATTATATATGCAGGTTTATCTGGCATAGCTTC
>NZ_DIAC01000049.1:39085-39524 GCF_002414625.1 Methylophaga sp. UBA5088
GGTTTATCTGGCATAGCTTCTGCAATATGTGAGTAGTAATACATAAAAACTGCACAGCGAGGACAATATGTTAGATACACGCACTATTGAAATAGTAAAAAGCACTATCCCTTTACTGGAAGGGGCAGGCACAGCGGTCACTGATCATTTTTATCAGCGTATGTTTACTGCCAATCCAGAGCTAAAAGATATCTTTAACTTGAGCAATCAAAAAAGCGGTCGTCAGCAATTTGCTTTGTTTAGCGCGGTGGCGTCTTATGCCAAATACATTGATAACCTGGGGGAACTGGGCAGTTTGGTTGAACGCATTGCACAGAAACATACCAGCTTTGATATTCAGCCAGAACAATATCAGATTGTTGGTCATCACCTGATTGAGACCTTACGAGAGTTAGCACCCGATGAGTTCACCGACGATGTGGCTGAGGCCTGGATAAAA
>NZ_DIAC01000126.1:0-407 GCF_002414625.1 Methylophaga sp. UBA5088
TCAATTATCTGGCGGCATGAAACAGAAACTGGGTTTATGTTGCGCGTTGATTCATAACCCGGATTTATTAATTCTGGATGAGCCTACCACGGGTGTTGATCCGCTATCTCGCCGTCAATTCTGGACATTGATTGATCGTATTCGTGCCCAGCGACCACAGATGAGTGTCTTGATCGCCACGGCTTATATGGATGAAGCGGCTAATTTTGATTTTTTGGTTGCGATGGATGAGGGGCAAGTACTCGGTACTGGCAGTCCTGCCGAACTTATCAAACACACCGGACAAAGTAATCTCGACGAGGCATTCATCGCTCTGTTACCTGAGGATAAGCGGCAGGGCCATAAAACAATCACTGTTCCGCCACGACAACAGTCTGAGAAGATCGCGATTTCAGCCAAAGACTTAT
>NZ_DIAC01000126.1:499-6168 GCF_002414625.1 Methylophaga sp. UBA5088
ACTTATCAAAGACCTTTGGTGATTTTACGGCGGTTAATCAGGTCAATTTTGAAATAGAGCGTGGTGAGATTTTCGGGTTCCTGGGTTCAAATGGTTGTGGTAAGACCACGACCATGAAAATGTTAACAGGCTTATTGCCGGCCAGTTCTGGTGAAGCACGATTGTTTGGTGACGTTGTCGATGCTAAAGATATCGCTATACGCCAACGTGTTGGTTTTATGTCACAAGGCTTTTCTCTGTATGAAGAACTGACGGTCAGACAAAACCTGGTATTACATGCCAGGTTGTTTGATTTGGCAAAAGCTTACCAACAACAACGTATTGATAAGCTGCTGAACGATTTTGACCTTAAACGTTATCAGGCTCATGTCGCTAAGGATCTACCATTAGGCATCCGTCAACGTTTATCACTGGCCGTTGCGATCATTCATGAACCCGAAATTCTCATTCTCGATGAGCCCACATCTGGTGTTGATCCGATTGCACGTGATGAGTTTTGGCAGATATTGATTAGCTTGTCACGAGAGCAGGGTGTGACCATCTTTGTCTCAACTCATTTTATGAATGAAGCCCAGCGCTGTGACCGAATATCGCTCATGCATGCGGGAACGGTACTTGCCACGGATTCACCCGACGCACTGTGTAAGAGCAAGGGGGGCGATAATCTTGAAGATGCGTTTATTGCCTACTTGACAGAGCAGCAAGTTGAAGAGAGTGATGATAGCGAGTTGTTATCCGATAAAGCGATGTCTAGCCAACAAGATAAAATCCATCATGGTGGTTTTTCATTAACACGATTACTCGCCTATAGTCTGCGTGAGGCTTTAGAAATTACACGCGATCCGGTGCGTTTGGTCTTTGCTTTTTTAGGGACGGTGATTCTGCTTTTTGTGTTGGGATATGGAATCAGCCTTGATGTGGAAGATATTCCCTTTGCGGTGATGGATAGGGATCAGTCTCCTGAGAGCCGAGATTACATTCAAAGCCTGGCGGGCTCGCGCTATTTTGAAGAAAAAAAGCCACTTTATAGTGACACTGACATGGATGAACGCATGCGAAGTGGTGAACTGGGTGTGGCTATCGAAATACCGCCTGACTATGGCAAAGATATGCGTCATGGTAAGCAGCCCAGTGTGGGTGTTTGGGTTGATGGTTCGATGCCATATCGTGCTGAAACGATCAAAGGCTATATGCAGGGCTTTCATCTTAGCTATTTGTCAGAACTCAGTATCAGAGAGTCAGGTATTCAGGTAACCCCTAGCTATCAGTTAGTGTCGAGGTATCGGTACAACCCTCAGGTTGAGAGTCTGATTTCAATGGTGCCTGGTGTGATGCCCATTTTATTGTTGATGATTACCTCAATGCTCACCGCCTTGTCGATTGTCAGAGAAAAAGAATTGGGATCCATCACTAATTTCTACGCCACGCCGGTCAATAGACTTGAGTTTTTATTAGGTAAACAATTGCCATACATCATTATTGGCATGATGAACTTTCTGATGTTGATGTGGCTGGTTTATATGGTCTTTGATGTGCCCTTAACGGGTAGTTTTTGGGCCTTACTGGTGGGGACTTTTCTTTATATTATTGTGGCTACTTGCATGGGGCAGTTTATCTCTGCCTTTACCAACACCCAGATAGCAGCCATCTTTCTGGCCATGATTAGCAGTATTGTGCCTTGTGTGAATTACGCAGGACTTATCAATCCGATTAACTCTCTTGAAGGCGCTGGCTATGTCATAGGGCATATGTATCCGGCCTCTTATTATTTGTTGATATGTCGTGGCGCGTTTACCAAAGGATTGGGTTTTGAGGAATTAACAGCTTTTTATTGGCCTATGATCATGGCTATTGTCGTCATCATGTGTCTGAGTTTTGTATTACTCAAGAAACAGGATCGCTGAATGAGTAGTATGAAAAATATTGTCAATCTTGGCGTAAAAGAGTTACGGACATTGGTGCAGGACCCCGTAATGGTGATGGTCATTTTGATCGCTTTTACATTGATGGTCTACTCAGCAGGCAAAAGCGTCTCAACAGAACTCCAGAACACACCCATTGCCATCGTGGATGAGGATCAATCACCGATATCTATCAATATTGCAGAGGCGTTCTATGAACCGCATTTTAAACCGGCAGAACAGATATCGCTCGCACAGATGAATCAATCTCTTGATACAGGAATGTATACCTTTGTATTAGATATTCCCCCTGATTTTCAAAAAGATTTATTAGCTGGTCGCCAGCCTGAAATTCAGCTGGCTATAGATGCCACCATGATGAGTCAGGCGTTTATTGGCGCTGGTTATATTAGCGAAATCATTGATAGAGAAGTGCAACATTTGCTGAAAACTACTAACACAGCGTCGTCAACAGCTGTGCAACAAATTATTCGCATGCGATTTAATCCCAATCTGAATAGTGCTTGGTTTAGTGGAGTGATGGAGCTGATCAATATGATCACTTTACTGTCAGTCATTCTGACAGGTGCCGCATTAATTCGTGAACGTGAACACGGCACGCTGGAGCATCTCTTAGTGATGCCCATTACACCTTTTCAAATTATGATCGCCAAGATTTGGTCAATGGGACTGGTGGTGCTAATCACCAGTACCTTTTCACTATATGTGGTTATTCAGGGCTGGCTGAATATGACTATTGCGGGTTCTATTGCGTTATTTCAGCTGGGCACCGCTTGCTTTTTATTCTCGACCACATCGTTGGGAATTTTATTAGGCACACTGGCTCGTAGTATGCCCCAGCTCGGTCTCTTATTGCTGTTATTGATATTACCTTTACAAATGTTATCGGGCGGCATGACACCTTTTGATAGTATGCCCGACATTGTTCAACATATTATGCAGTTCGCTCCGACCTCACATTTTGTCAGTACCAGTCAGGCTGTGCTTTACCGGGGCGCTGATTTTGCCATTATCTGGCCGGATTTATTGGCTAACTTAATGATAGGTAGTGTCTTTTTTTTGATGGCACTATTCTTATTCAGAAAAAGCCTGGCAACGGTATAAGCCCTGCTGTTAGTGACATGTAATGGACAAGTTTTTCAAGGTACTTCAGTATGTGTAGGTGTAGCGCATTGAGTTTGAGTCAAGGCCATAAAATTAAGTCTTAAAAAGATAAGGTTATGAAGCTAAGTTGTTTTCTGTGGGGCGCAAGTACTAACAGAACTCAGTAACAAGCCATAACCAAAGTAAGGAGGGGATAGACCATGAATTTAGAAGAGAAAATCTGCCAAAGCTGTACAGAAGACAATAATTTGGATTTTGACTTTACCATGGCCTTTCAACCTATCATTAATTGCAGCAATGAGACGATTTATGGGTATGAGGCTCTAGTCCGAGGTATCAATAACGAGTCGGCATATTCTGTAATCTCTCGAGTCAACGATAGTAATCGTTATCTTTTCGACCAGCTCTGCCGGGTGAAAGCTATCTCGCTGGCATCAAAATTAAATATTACTTCCATGCTGAGCATTAATTTTCTGCCTAACGCGGTTTATGTACCAGAACGGTGTATTCGCACCACCTTCGAAGCGGCAAAACAATATGATTTTCCCACAGAGAGAATCATGTTTGAGTTTACAGAAGTGGAAAAAATAGATGATACAGAACATGTCAAACGTATCGTTGATTATTATCAGTCGCTAGGGTTCAAGACTGCAGTGGATGATTTTGGTTCTGGCTACTCTGGTCTCAATCTGCTTGCTGACTTCCAGACAGATATCATTAAACTCGACATGGCGCTCATCAGACATATTGATTCGAATAAGGTACGTCAAGCTATTATCAAGAACTGTATAACCATGTTCGATGAGTTGAATATTACAACCTTGGCGGAAGGCATTGAAACCTATGAGGAATATGCCTGGTTACGAGATGCCGGAATTAAACTCATGCAGGGATATTATTTTGCGAAACCTGGTTTTGAAAGCTTACCTGAAATAGATCATGGGCATTACCGACAGGCCAGCCAATGATTCATGAGCGGGCTGTATTCAACAACAGTATATGTCCGCTAAACACAAGCATGAACGATTGCTTACATAGAGTACGGTCTCACATGCTCTCAACATAAAAAAACGCATGATAATTAAGAGAACTCATTACGATGATTAACTGGTTAGCCAATCTTGGTGATGTCACCCATGCTGTACAGTTGGCATTGACACCAGCTTTCCTTCTTACCGGCATGGCCGGTATTCTCAATGTAATGGCTAACCGGCTCGCGCGTATCATAGACCGAGCAAGAGTGTTAACCGATAAAATGACCTCAGGGAAGGAACTGTCTGAGCCTTGTCGAGAAGAAATAGCTGTATTGGGTTTACGCCGACGAGCAGCCAGTAATGCCATTACCATGTGTGTGTTGTCTGCTTTGTTAATCTGCTCCGTTGTCTCTGTGATGTTTTTAGAAGCCCTGCTTGATTTCAATTTACGTTGGATGATAGGCGCGTTATTTATGGGCTCGACGATGGCCTTGGTTATTGGTCTGGCTTTTTTTCTCCGAGAAGTGCATTTAGCCACACGCAATAGTTATAAGATGATTCCATCAATGCAAAATAAAAAGCATTGATAAAACTGGGGTAGTAACCAAGGTGGATATAGACAAGCAAAGTGTACTCCTTATGGTTTCAACTCCATTCTAATTAACATTGATTTATTGATAAGACTTGGCATCACTATGGAACAGGACGCAGTGGGATTAACGGACACGATCAGCATATTGTCGGCACAGATGAGTGAACTATGGGAGGCCACGATAAGGGTGATGCCTTCTTTTATTATTGGTCTACTGGTCTTTCTTATCTTCTTTTTACTGGCAAGGCCCTTTTCTGCTCTGCTGGTGCATCCCATTGCTTATATCAGTAGCAGTAATCTGGTTCAGAACGTGATCAGGCGCATTATCAGTCTATTTATTATCTTAGTCGGCTTGTATATCTTTCTGAATATTGTTGGTTTAACGCAGGCCGCACTCGCCATTGTCAGTGGTACTGGTTTGCTGGGTATTATCATTGGTTTTGCGTTCAGAGATATCGCCGAAAATTTCATTTCAAGTTTGCTGCTGAGTGTTCAACGACCCTTTTTAATTGGTGATGTCATCGAAGTGCAAGGGTTGAAAGGCGTTGTAAATAAGGTGACGGCCCGTGGCACAACCTTGGTTGATTTCGATGGCAATCATATTCAAATACCCAATGCGACCATCTATAAAAATGTGATTAAAAACTTCTCGGCGAATCCCTGGGTAAGAGGCAGTTTTATTATAGGCATTGCCTATGATGCCAGCATCCAGCAATCCAGGCAGACCATTTTGTCGGTATTAAATGAACAAAATGAAGTGCTAAAAGATCCTGAACCACAGGTGCTGATTGACTCATTAGGCTCATCCACGATTAATATCGTGATTAATTTTTGGGTCGATGGCCACCAATATGCCTTAAATAAGGTGGCTTCAGTGCTGATGCACAAAACCGTACGAAAATTGGAAGCGGCAGGTATCAATATGCCGGATGATGCTAGAGAGGTCATCTTTCCTCAAGGATTGCCTGTTGTGCAAACGGGGCAGCCACAAGCAGTGATGTCAGAGCCGTCTAGTACAAAATCTCCACATACTGACAATGCTGATGTGAGCACACAAGAACTGGCCAGTGATACACA
>NZ_DIAC01000126.1:6316-10735 GCF_002414625.1 Methylophaga sp. UBA5088
ATTGAGCAGGCAAAAAATGCACGTGATCCTGAGGAAGGAAAAAATATTATCTAAACAGAGTTATCTCTGAACTCGTTATTGTTTTAGACTCAGGCAAACATTATTAACAGGAGCCCAGAATGGGGCAGGCAACATCACCAGATTCAACTTTCTGGCAGCGATTACATCATAAAATTGACCATCTTTATCATGGCTCAAGTACCGGTGCCCGACGATTTCGTTGGGGCTTATTAGCATTTGATGCCATTACCATCCTGTATTTCTTATTGGCCTCTTTTTATCATCATATTGATGATTTTCATGTGCTTGAAGAGGCGATTGGTGTTATCTACTTGCTGGAGTTATTGGCCAGGTTATATATCTGTAAATCAAAACTACGTTATCTCATTCACCCGGTTGGACTTGCCGATATTATTGTTATTATTTCCCTGCTGGCACCATCTTTGGCCGAGAATTTTAGTTTCTTACGAGTGATCCGTACGCTGCGATTACTACGCTCTTACCACATGCTGAAAAATCTTCGTAAACAGTCACGTTTTGTGCGAATGCATGAAGATGTGTTGTTCAGTATCGTCAATCTATTTGTGTTTATCTTTGTGATTACTGCCGTTGTTTTTGTGAGTCAGGTACACATAAACGACGATATTAATGATTATGTCGATGCACTTTATTTCACTATAGCCACACTCACGACGACAGGGTTTGGTGATATAACGCTGGTGGGACATGATGGACATATTCTGGCGGTTCTCATCATGATCTTTGGTATCTCATTATTTTTAAGGCTCATTCAAACTATTTTTCGTCCAGGCAAAGTACGTTATGAATGTCCATCATGCGGCTTAAACCGTCATGATCATGATGCGATTCACTGTAAACATTGCGGTGAAGTCATCCATATCACCACAGAAGGAGAGTACTAAACATCACGGTTGTCATATGATTTCAGATGGCTACGAAGCGAAGTATATCGATACTTGACGACGTGGATATTGGGCTCGGACATCGTTGTAGTCTTCTTGCCTGCTTGTAGATTCACTTCAATCTTGTCTTTCTCATTATGTTGCTGTCATGATTTAATAGGATTGCCCCAAGGATGTGGGCAATTGAAAATGATTAAGGAAAATAAAATGAACAAATTTCTTCTAGGAAGCATTATTCTTCTCATGTCTGGCTGCCTGACCTTATCAGGTGAATACCAAGCCTTCGTTTTTGATGCCGATGGCAAGCAGCTCAATCAAAACTTGATTCTTAGAGCGAGTGGTTCTGGAATTTATTCCCTACGAAATTCCGTCTGCAACGCTTATCCTGGGGCAACAATTACCATTATCGATGTAGAAACAGGGGAAGAGTTAGAAAGTGAAAGTCCCTATCAGTGTTAGGTATCTGATCACCTACGCCAAATGGGTCATGCCATAATGCAGGTGTTATTTGTACATGGTATGGGCCGCTCCCCCTTATCTGGCTGGCCAATGCTGCGCCGCTTCAGACAGCATGGAATACGAACACAATCATTCAGTTACTGTGTGTCGAGACAATCCTTTGCGTCAATTCAGTCTCGCCTGGAAAAATGTATCGAAGCTATAGCCAGTGACGGTGAATATATTCTGATCGGGCATTCATTAGGTGGTGTGTTACTTAGGGCTGCTCTGGCAAATATGGACGACTCAGTCAAAGCACCCAAACAGCTTTTTCTGCTCGGCTCGCCTGTTAAAAAATCCAGATTAGCCGTTTATTTTCGCCGATATTGGATGTTTCGTTTCTTAACACAAGACTGCGGTGAGCTATTAGCCTCGAGTGAACGGATGCTGGATATTCCTGCGAGTGAATGCCCAGCAACGGCTGTTGTCGGCGTAAAAGGCATCAATGGGAAAAACAGTCCGTTTAGAGATGAGTTAAATGATGGGGTGGTGTCTTTGTCTGAAGTCAGTACGGATTGGATTCAAGACCAGATTCAGTTGCCTGTAATCCATAGTTTCTTACCTTCCAGTAAGCGTGTATCCAGTGTTATCTTGTCTAGGATTGTTTGATTCTATGCTTTAGCAAGGCTCTGGAGTTTATCCAGAGCCTATGTTGTCATTTAACGATGGTATTCACCCGCACGTTCTGGCTGGTATAGGATTTCATCGACGTGCACGCGAATGGTTTGACCATCACGACCTGGCCAATCAATTTCATCACCCTCAACTAAGCCCAGCATGGCGCTGCCAGCAGGCGCCAGTATCGATATCGTCTTGCCATCTGTTGTCATATCTTTTGGATAGACCAGCGTCAGGCAAAAAGTTTGATCTGAGGAAGATACCGAAAATTTAACGGTGGAGTTCATCGTTACCACATTCGGTGGGATTGCCGTAGGTTCAACAATGTCGGCGCGATCCAGTTCTGCTTCCAGATAGGATGTTCGTTCAGCTTCAACAGGCGTTAACCCATCCAAAATATGTTCTAAACGGTGTAAGTCTAGCTCTGAAACAATAATATTCGGTTGTGATACATTCATTTAATAACCTCTCAACATTAAGATGTAGCTGTACTGCGACAACGTGTTATAAATAAAAAATGGAAAATAAAAAGGCGCGAACATCTCACTGTTCTGAACGTTATCATGCCATAAAGTCTGAGCACTTATAAGCCTTATTCTGGCTTTATCTGGAGTATGAAAATCAGCCTACAATACGCATTCTAACGTGCTGTTAATCAATGTTATTTCTGCCTGGTTCGGACAGAGGTGAAAAGCACTAATCCCTATTTATAGGTATGAAAAATGATTTTCTGCTGAAGTGGCGGCAAAGTGCTTAGTCATTCGCTAAATCAGTAGCTAACTCACTGCGATTACGCCCGTTCATTTTTCCTTGATAAAGTGCAAGATCGGCTGCTTTAATAATGTCGTCGATATGTTGATGTGGTAACTGGGTGGAAGCAATACCGATGGTGACGGTGAGTGGCTGATCAAGCTCATCCAAATTAAGATCTGATACAACATGTCTTAGTTTTTCTGCGAGAGTGAAAGCGGCTTTATGTGATGTGTCAGGTAATAACAGGATAAATTCTTCACCGCCAAATCGAGCTAAAACATCTGTTTGACGAATATGGTGCTTTAAACAATCGGCGACGTATTTCAAACAAGTGTCACCGATATCATGGCCATAGCGGTCGTTGATGCTTTTAAAAAAATCAATATCAATGAGTAAGATACTGAGAACTGCATGCTGCCGTTTTGCCTCAGCAAGACTGGCTTTAAGCTTGATGTCGAAGCCGCGACGATTAAGGAGTGAGGTTAAAGGATCCTGCTGAGCCAGTTGTTCAAGTTCGTTTGTCAGTGCTCGGTATCTGTTTTGAAAGAAAAGACCAAAATAGGTACTGACAAGGACGCTCATTGCCAACCAAAAACCTCGAGAAATAGACTTACTCTGGTTGTAGGCTTCACCAGTCAAATCCACAAAGAATTTACCCAAAGCCGTACAAAGAATGATTGCTATCAGCAATCCCATTCCGATGATAATAGATTGTTTCTTGCTGCCGAATAATGTAGCCATGATGGGATAGAGTGGAAGTAAAAAAGCAAACTGACTGTTCACGCCACCAGAAATGGCAATCAGAGGAATAATGGAAATAACAGCAACAAAAAAAAGCGCCGCCATTTCATAGGCAGGAAAACGATGACTGCGTATGAATAAATACACTGAAAATATAAGCACCGTATTGATACTGCCCATCACTGTAAAGTAGCTGGGTAGTTCTACAAAAAGAGGCCTGAAAATTGTACCTGAGGCCACAGCAATCAATGATATTAATGTAAATTGTAAAATCAGTTTATGGTTGAGATGGGCGTGCGATTGACCTGACATGGAGTGTCCCTGACCATGGTTTGCAAATTAACAGTAAGTTAGCATACTTCATTCTAAACCGATCACGCTGCTGACGTATTCGTTAATGATGTTGATTAATTGACATCGCTAGAACATGAATAGCTAACAAGGAAGATACATTGAATAGTCAAAAACGACGTGCCGTTGCCACATTTTTTGCAGCAGGTACCATAGATAAACAGCAGATACCAATGGCACTAAGACGCTTAGGTTTAATGCCTGACAAACGCGTTTGGTTGCGGCTGTTTGACCAGATTTTACTGGCCTCTGGCATAGTGGCGATGGCTTTATCAATGATTTTCTTTATCGCTTATAACTGGTCTGATATGGGTCGGTTCAGCAAATTCTTGTTGCTGGAAGCTAGTATCATTTTATCTGTCATGCTCTATTGCTATTTTGTGGCCAGAAAACTGGTCAGCAGAATGGCTTTATTGCTAGCCAGTTTATTGGTGGGGGCATTAATGGCCTTTTATGGTCAAACCTATCAAACGGGGGCAGATAGTTGGCAGCTGTTTTTCTACTGGGCCTTAGCGATCACACCATGGGTAGTTAT
>NZ_DIAC01000126.1:10784-15189 GCF_002414625.1 Methylophaga sp. UBA5088
TGTTTTTCTACTGGGCCTTTGCGATCACACCGTGGGTAGTTATTTCGAGATTCTCCAGTTTATGGCTACTCTGGTTGATGTTATTGAATCTTGCTTTAGTGTTGTATTTCGATACTTTTCATTCAATTTTTGGTTTGGTTTTTGACGCTCAAAATACTTTATTTTGGTGTTTGTTTGGCCTTAATAGTCTGGCATTGCTTATATGGGAGTGGTGCAGTAAGAAAATGGTGGCGCTGACTGAGCGTTGGCCACAACGGGTTATTGCCATCATAAATGGTTGGGCTATTACGGCATTAGCGATTTATGTCAGCCTGGATAAACCGGAAGAACAGCTGCTGCCCTTGCTTATCTGGGTAGCTTGGTTAATCATTTTTATGGTCGCTTATCGTCAATTGCGGCTTGATATTTTTATGTTGGCTGGTGGTTGCTTATCAGCCATTTTGGTCATTATGACACTGCTAGGCCAACATATTATTGAGTCAGGCGACGAGGGTGCACTATTACTGTTGTCAGTATTGATCATGGCCATGGGGGCCGGTGCAGCCTACTGGTTGAAACAGGTGCACAGGGAGAGTGAGTCATGAGCACTGAGGACAAAGTATGGATGACATTAAGCCAATCTGGTCTCGTTTCGGGGCCTAGACCTGAAGGCCTGAGCATATCTATGCCTTGGTATATCAAAACATTACTGGCCGTATCAGCTTGGTTAGCGGCAGTATTTTTATTTGCTTTTCTGGCCATGCTGTTTAATGGACTATTAGATTCAGTATTGGCAGCTACACTGTTTGGTAGTTTTTTTATATTAATCGCATATCACGTGCTTAAGAGTGAGCCGTCGGACTTCGTCGAGCATTTGGGGCTAGCGTTCAGTATTGCTGGGCAGATTTTGTTAATTATTGCTATGTTGCAGTGGGGAAGTGATGCCGATCATCTCAAGTGGCTTATTGCGCTTGGTTTAAATGTATTTCTTATTTTTCTTATCCCCAATTTTGTGCATAGAGTGCTTTCTTCATTTCTTGCCTGTATTTGTCTAGCGGGTAGTTTGGCTCAATACGGTCTCTTTAGTATGTGTTTGCCACTGATCCTGTTTATTTGTGCCTGGTGCTGGATTCATGAGTTTAAAAATGCAAAGTGGTATCGATATGTGACGGCTTTAGGTTATGGCTCTCTGTTTTCCTTACTGCTCATCGAAACAAACACATTTTTTCAGTCCGGTTTATTTTATTGGGGGCATCAGGTAGCAGTTAAGCAGCTTGGCCATTTTTACTATTTGAATTCAATGTTGACTGGCGCAGTTGTTATATATTCTTCTTTAATGATTATTAATAAATATCAATCATTAATGATGAAAAGCTCTTGGTATATATTAGCTTTTGTGTTGGTGCTTTCAGGCATTACGTGGTCAATCAATGGTATGCACACAAGCATGGTTGTTTTTGCTCTGGGGCTGGCGACAACACATCGTATATTGATTGGACTTGGCAGCCTATACCTTTTATTCAGTATTAGCCATTATTACTATTCACTTGATACAACATTGTTAGTGAAAGCGTTAAGTCTAGCCATCTTAGGGGGAGTATTGCTCGGCATACGTTGGTGTTTGCCCAAACTGTTTGGAGAATCAACATGAAACTGCATAAAGCGATGGCTGTCACGACCTTGTTGTTGATTTTACTCACGGTTAATGCATTGGTGTATCAGCAGGAAAAGCTATTGTCTGATGGTGAAAAGATATTGTTGAAGTTGAGAGTGGTGGACCCTCGCTCGTTGATGCAGGGTGACTACATGGCCCTGGATTACGAACTGACAGCACAGATTCGTATGCACTTGGCAGAACAGCGTCATGATGTGGAAAGGCCATTGCGCCCTCAAGATGCGTTTGTGGTCGTCAAAGTCGATAAAGACAACGTGGCAGAGTTTATCCGAATCGATAATGATCAGCCATTAGCCGGCAACGAACGCCGTCTCTTTTTTCGGGTACGTAACAACAGCATCAAATTTGGTACGAATGCTTTCTTTTTTGAGGAGGGCACGGCGTCAAACTATCAGGATGCACAGTTTGCTGAGTTTCGAGTCAATCAGGAAGGGGACTTATTACTGGTCAGTGTACAGTAATAAAATCACCCAACCCTTTATTAAACACGTCCTGATTTAAATTTTGTATGTAAGGATCTCAATAAATTCTCTGTGTCCTCCCAGCTCAGACATGGATCAGTAACAGATTGGCCAAATATGGGGGGATGACCATCTTCCTGCTTACCGTCCTCAAGGTAACTCTCCAGCATTAGCCCCAACACATTGACATTGCCTGCTATTCGTTGGTCAATGACATCGTGTGAAATAGTCGTTTGTTTGCGATGTTGCCTGAGCGAGTTGTCATGGTTACAGTCAACTAAAACCTTGGGGCGACACTGATTGAATAAGAGCAAAGATATGGCTTGTTCTATCGACTCTATATCGTAGTTTGTCAGTCCATTCCCCCCGCGCAGAACGAGATGTGTGTCTAAGTTTCCAGCTGTATTTTTCATACCAATTTGACCATCTTCATTGACTGTCAGCGTGTGGTGCTGACTTGAAGAAGCTCGCATAGCATTGATGGCATTGTGAATACGACCATCGGTACCATTTTTAATGCCGACGGGGCAGGGTAAGTCACTGACGAGTTCGCGATGAGGCTGTGATTCTGAAGTACGTGCTCCAATGGCTACCCAACTCACAAGATCACTAATGTAGTTCATAACAAATGGATGAAGTGCTTCAGTAGCAATCGGCAAGCCAAGTTCAGTTAATTGCAGCAAAATACGTCTTGAGCTGTGTAAACCCAATGCCATATTACCTTGACCATTACGTAATGGATCATAGGCTAGCCCTTTCCAGCCAAGCGTTGTTCGGGGTTTTTCAACATACGCACGCATCACTATGAATAACTCGTCTTTAAGTTCAGCCGAGAGTTGTGCCAGTCGTCGACCATATTCCAGAGCGGCTTCTTCAGAGTCTATTGAGCAAGGACCCACAATGATCATCAGTCGATCGTCTGCATCGTTAAGTAGCCGCCGGATGGATTGACGTTGTTCTGCTATCTGATGTTCCAGATTGTGTTTGATAGGAAGGGCCGCTTTGAGCTCAGCAGGTGTGGGTAGTCTGAGGCTCTCCGAATCGCATTCATGTTGTAACGTATCGATAGAAGCGGTCATGATAATGGTCCTTTTAAGCAGTCAGGACGAGACTGAGTCAAATGGTGCATCTGTTATTTCTCTACGCATTAAAAAACCCCGTTGGCTGACTGACCATCCGGGGTTTTTTTAATGGTAGTCAGCATGATGCCGGACTACCTTAACGATTTTAAGTGTTAGAGGTGAGCCGGCTTTTGGCTATAAAAATAGCCATATGCAAACCACCAATACATCACAACACTCTCTGACAGCGTCAAGGAGAGTAGAACGGATTTTGCTGTTGTTGTTAATGTATTCATAACGCTATGTTAATTCATCTGGTGAAATTTGGAAACCAACTGATTTCTTCGAAACAGTCATTATTGACACCATGGGCAGGCAAGAGGTTCACCGATAAAAATGCCTTCACCTGGCTGTTGAACTGATTTCCAATAGGCTTCAATAAGTGTGTCACCATCCATATAACTGGGAATTAGGATATAGGGATTAGGAAATTTTTGTGGGTAATTGCAGGGTTCAACTACCGTGCCATAACTCCCTGTTGCTCCAGCCTCAAGCCAACGATACGCTTTCATTTGCCCTTGTTTGTGGATGCCTGCACCACCGACAGAAGTTAAATGATCGGCAATCGCACCAGGTAAAAAGAGATTACTACTGATATCGGGTACCTGAACATAGCCCGTCATATAAAACATGACATCGCGTTTATTTCTTATGCTGGTGCCTTTTGTTCGTTTGCGGTCATCAACATAATGAATTTCTATGCCGTTTCTTTCTGGCCAGATATCGGCAATTTTTTTAAACATCCGCCAACGCGTGCTACGTTGATTATCCTGTGTACGGACAAGATAAGCATGACCTGAAGGCGCACTTTTATCAGCTCTGATGCCTCGTTCAATCAGTTTTTTGGCATCGATAAGATGACGTCCGCTCAACATCATACTCAAAGGTCTATCAGTGTTTTGCCAGAGATGTTCTGATTTAGCATTATAAAAAGGGCTGTCTGCGGTAGGGTGACAACCCGATGGCCGCTGCTTGTTATGACTACAATAGCTTTCATCAAAGCCCAGACTCAATGCACTGGTTAGTGACATACAGCCGACGCGATAGGGGGCATGCCATGTCAGTAACAAAACCTTAATGTTCTCTGTCAAATGCGGTTTGATTTGAGACTCAATCACTGCAAATTGTTCGGGCGAAAGCGTCGATGAAGCTTCCTCGATAGATAGTCC
>NZ_DIAC01000126.1:15274-19231 GCF_002414625.1 Methylophaga sp. UBA5088
GATAGATAGTCCGAGCATTTGTTCGGCTGGCACACTGCGTTTTTCAGTATAGAAGTCAGCAATCTTTTCAGATAAGGCATCGCCTTGTTTGTAGAGAATGAGGACATTTTTTCCTGATAGTGATGTGGCGGCATTAGCTAGAGATGCGGCGGTGAGCATCAAGCACAAGCCAGCAATTGTCAGTAAGTGTGATAGAGACAGCAACATATTCACCTGTAAAAGTTCATAGTTAGTCTATGTCAGTGTTTTAGGGCAATCAATCAAAACTGTTGAGAGTGAGCATCATCGCTTTAGTCATGTTATTCATAAACGACTTATGCTTGCTTAATGAACATAACCGCTGCCATGTAAATGTTTATCTTTGGTATATAAATGCTTGTGTGCATTCAATACCGTGTTTAGTATGAGAGAATAACCCGAAAAGCGGGAAAAGGTATTTCCAAGGATATGAAAACCAATCATAAAGATGCAGAAAAGTGGAAAGAAAAGTTCACGGAGTTAAGTCAGACTTTAGATAAGCAAAAAGCCTACGAACTCTTACTTGAGCGCGGTCTTTCCAGATTAGCACTGGTCTCACATGGTTTGGATATGGCGTTGGATGACCAGCTTGATAAGCTTAGAAAACATCTTCGCACCTCAGTCAGAGATAAGACGCTTGTTGAAAGCATCCTTGAAGAAATCGAAACAGCTATCAGTCGCATGGATGAGGATAAACTCTCCCAGTCGACATTAACGACCTTACTGATTAGTCTGATAGATAAGATTGACTGGCCAGAAAATAAGAAAAAGCATGTGCTGAAATTACGAAAGCGTGCTGTAAAAAAAGCTGACGATGCCTTACCTCAAATGCTTGATGAACTCACTGTACTCATTGATGAGTGCATGTCCTCAACACCAAAAGAGGATGAAGAACGAGGTCTGTTTTCCAGATTTTTCCAGAATAAACAAAGTCAGCATAATCTTAATAAAACAAACATTACAGCGCGCGTTTCGCACGCCAATCTATCTACTACATCCGATGAGAAAGCAGATACTACACCGTCAGAAGCGATAGAGGATAAGGTTATCACGCCTCAAGCGCTTCTGATCGAGCTACTGGAGCGTTTATCTTTACCAACAGAGTTTAGCTCAAAAGCCTCAGAGCTCAGATTGAAAATTCATGATGGTCTCAAAGCAGAGGATGTCCCCAAAACGATTTCATCCATAGCTGACATAGTCAGTCAGTTAAGTTCATCGGTGATGGCAGAGAAGAAAGAATATGAAAGCTTTCTTAGAGATTTAACAAAAAAAATTACCTCACTGGATAAATACCTATACGAAGTTGTACAAGAAGATCTCTCTGCCTATGAAGAGCGACACAAGTTAGCTGGTGATGTTGAACAGACAATGGTCGGGCTGAGAACAGATGTTGAGAGTGCGTCAGACTTCGATGATATCAAACACCTACTCAGCCAACGACTAGATCACCTCAATGAACAAATCACGCATTATCAACACGCTGACAATACCCGTTTTGCCAACTCGCAAAAACAAATCGAAGCACTGACGCAACGATTACATGAAATGGAATCTGAGGCGAATGAACTGCGATTGGCCACCAGTAAGGCTCGGGCATTGGCGATGAAGGATCCGCTGACAGGTATCTGGAACCGACAGGCGCTGACTGAGGTTTTACAGACAGAATACAGCCGCTGGACGCGTTACCAAAAGTCACTAACCATGGTCATTTGGGACGTCGATTATTTTAAATCTGTTAATGATAAGTTTGGTCATAGTGCGGGTGATGTAGTGTTAAAGACCATCGCTCGTATCTTTAAGGATTCCACAAGACAAGCGGATTTTATAGCACGTTATGGCGGAGAAGAGTTTGTTGGTCTATTTCCTGAAATTGATTTAGAACAGGCTCTGGACATGGCGAATAAAATCCGTCAGACCATTGAAAAAACACAGTTCCAGCATAATGGTATCTCTGTACCGATTACTGCGTCAGCAGGGTTAGCCTGTTTTGAAAAAGGTGACACAATCGAGGATGTATTCAAGCGAGCAGATAAAGCGTTATACGAAGCCAAAGGACAGGGAAGGAACAATTGTCAGGTAGAGCGCAGGTCAGTTTAGGAACTATTCTGGGTGTTATCACTGTCAACTTATACACTTGATGAAATAAATGTCGATTTGTTTTTGACAAGCGATTGATTTGTTTATCAAGTTTTTTAATTCATATAAGGAGACAGTATGAGTATTGTGAAAACGGGTTCAGCCATTTATAAAAGTTTAGGCAAAAAAGGTGAAGCCAGCGTTAGTACAGAAACGCCAGCACTGAATGAGCACCCTTATGGTTTCACCAGTCGCTTCGAAGGTGGCAAAGGGACTAACCCGGAAGAACTCCTTGCTGCAGCCCATGCCGCCTGTTTTACCATGGCTCTCTCATTTGCCCTTGAAGGCGAAGGTTACAAAGAAGGCGATTTGCATACGGATGTTTCCATTTATCTCGACGAAGACGGTGAAGGTTTTAAGATAAGCCGCTCAAAGCTTTCCTTAACAGCGAATGTGAAAGCGATTGATGAAAAAGAGTTTGACCGTATTGCCCATGAAACGAAACTGGGCTGTCCCGTCAGTAAACTATTCAATGCAGACATAGTGCTTGAATACACATTAAACGCCGCATAGTCAGCTGACAAATACCATTTAAAGGCTCCATTTAATCCATAATCAACGGTTAATGGGGCCTTTTTTATGCATGAACTGTTATGTGTTGTGACATAACTGCAGCTTCACATAATATGTGTTTAAGCTAGGTATTATCTAATGGTTTAACGCGCGTTATTGCACACTCAAGTGGCTGCAAGGTAGAACTTAATATCGGTAAGTTTAAGTGTCAGGTTTCAGGCTGGTTCTGAACAGAGAGACTTAATTGAATACCACTATTTAATGTGTCAGGAATTGTTAATAATGAGTGAGTTTATGGAATCGAACCTAATCCCCAAATATAAGAATGATAAGAAAACACTGACTAAATTAGTTAACACAATATTCAGTCAGCTGATCGTTGGCTGTTCAATAGTCATTGGTCTCGCTGTTAGCCCAGCGGTTTTTGCCATGACGGATCCGGTATCTCCTCCTTCAGGAGAAAAATTCACCTATGCTTGGCTAAAAGGCTATGCAAGGGCCTTGTCAGAAAAAGCCTATGTTAGTCATAAAGGTGAGTTACCTGAGAGCATTAAAGGTATGAGCTGGGATGATTATCAGCAGTTACAGTTCAACAAAGATAAAGCTTTATGGCGTGATGATGACAGTGAGTTTCGTGCTGAGCTATTTCACTTAGGATTGTATTTTGATACTCCGGTGCATATTTCAGAGCTCAAAGATGGTAAAACGACACCTATCGAATACACATCAACGATGTTTGACTACGGTAAGACAAGCATTGATGGTAAAGCCTTGCCTGAGGATCTTGGTTATGCAGGGTTCAGAATGCAATTTCATACCGATTGGAAACGTGACGTCATTGCTTTTCTGGGGGCCAGCTATTTTCGTGCAGTAGGTAAAGAAATGCAGTACGGATTATCTGCAAGGGGCTTAGCGGTTGATACAGCTTTGCCTAGAGCCGAAGAGTTTCCCATGTTTACCCATTTCTGGCTAGAAGAGCCTAAACCTGGCAGTGATATCACGACGGTATATGCCTTACTAGACTCTGAGAGTATTACAGGGGCTTATCGCTTCGATATTCAGCCGGGTGACCGATTGAAAGTGAAAGTCGATTCGGCGCTATATCCACGTAAAGCTATTGAACGTCTCGGCATTGCACCACTGACCAGTATGTATATGGTGGGTGAAAACGACAAACGTACTGCTTGGGATTGGCGGCCTGAAATTCATGATTCTGACGGTTTGTCAGTACATATGGGCAATGGCGAGTGGATCTGGCGACCACTGACCAACCCACGACATCTTAGATTA
>NZ_DIAC01000126.1:19357-21550 GCF_002414625.1 Methylophaga sp. UBA5088
GCCCAACCCACGACATCTTAGATTTAATGCCTATGCTGATAACAATCCAAAAGGGTTCGGTCTGATGCAACGTGATCGTAATTTTGATCATTATCAGGATGATGGCGTATTTTATGACCGTCGTCCCAGCCTGTGGATTGAGCCTGAAGGCAACTGGGGTAAAGGATCGATTCAACTGGTTGAAATTCCAACCATGGATGAAACCTTTGATAATATTGTTGCCTTCTGGAATCCAGAACAACCTGTGAAAGCCGGTGAGGAATTACTTTACAGCTATAAAATGTATTGGGGAGGTGTGCCACCTGTTGAACCAGAACGTGCCAAAGTGGTGGACACATTTACAGGCATTGGCGGTGTAATTGGTCAACGTCGTGAATATTATAGTAAACGTTTTGTGATTGACTTTGCTGGTGGCAGTTTATCTATGCTGGGCGATGATATAAATGTTAAGCCCGTCATTACCACTTCTGGCGGTAAGGTCGAACTCACATCAGCTCGACCACAACATGCGATTGATGGTTATCGTGCTATGTTTGATGTGGTTCCACCTGATAATACAACCGACCCTATCAATCTTCGTGTGTATTTAGAAGCTAATGGTCAACCATTGACGGAAACCTGGATTTATCAGTGGACACCACCGCCACAAGATGAACGCGACTTGCGTAATCCATAAATAAAATTAAACGCATAGAAATAAGGCGGCCAATGGCCGCCTTATTTATTGGATTAGTTATTTTCACCTGCTCGAAGCAAGGGCATCAGTTCAGCCAGATCACGTTCTGGTAAATCAATGAAAACGTCTACGTCGTCGGGTTCATTTTCCAGCATACTCAGTAAGCTATTCAGACCATGACTGACGGCATCTGTTCTGACTTTTTGTGTGGTGAAGTTATTAATGAAACCACCGATAGCCTGCTTGGGGTTAGCAAGCGCATAAGTATTGTTTTCGTTATAGGTATTTTGTAATAACCAGCGACTGGTTTTACGAACTGCATCGCGATATTGGTCACAGTTGCCGAGGTTCTGCTGCTCACAAAACGGTACCATTTCCCCCATAACTTCATTGATCCAGCCATTACCACTGGTGGTCATCGCATCAAGATAACGACCATGGTTATAAGCATCGTCTGCCTGGTTGATCTGGCGTTCCAATAACACATCACCAATTTGTAGAATGGTTTTTTTATAGACCGGTGTGGGGTCTACTTTGGCCAGATCGATTAATGCCATCATGATCCAGCTTGATGAAACTGAGTTAGCGGGACGGTAGTCATCACCTACCAGTGCACCATGTAATCCGACTTCACGTATTAAATGACCGGCTACGAGTTTGGCCGCATCGAGGTATTTTGTTTTGTTTGTAATGGCATAGAGCCGTGAGAGCGCTGAGACCACTTGGCCTGAATAGAGAATGGATTGTTTATCGGAGTAGGTCCACTCGTTATTTGTGCACTCTGCCACAGGGGTCACTTTGCCATCTTCCTGAATCATTTTTAATAGCCAATCACCAGCAGATTGAGCGGCTTTAAAGTATTTTTCTTCCTCCGGTGTCATTTGATGTAACTGTAATAATGTAAAGAGCGTTTTTGATGTGGTGCCGACCACTACACGACAGGTTTCTTCGTTTGTTTGCGGATCGACACCATAATCAAAGCCGCCGGCATTGGGACCAGAAGTTAACTGTCTATCGAGTAAAAATTGTGCCATTCCATCAAAATATGACTGTAACTCAATGTCTTTTTGAAATTGATTTAAACGAATGAGCGTATTGAGTGTCGTGGCTGAGTATGTGGTCCGCAGCAATTTCTCAGAAGTATCTTGATCGGCATCATAAAATTTGTAAACGCCTGAGTAGTCTCTATTAATAGCACGTAGCAAATACGCTTTACTCTGGTTTATTTGGGTCTTAACGCGTTCTCTGTCGACATGGCGGACAATGACGCGATCCCCCTGAATTTCATAGGCCTGACCCTGATTATTGACCATGGCGTAGACGTGGTTAGGGTGATAGTCAAAACTGATTTTGAAGAAATAATCATCTAGATCTGTTTTCGATGTATCAAGCGTGTCACCCAGCGAAGACTTCGTGGCTTGTTGCAGTACATCCGTCAGCGATGGACCTTCAGCGCTGACAGCGCCAATCTGCTCGCCATTGTGGTAACTGCTGATGTGAATTTGCCAGTGCGTTTG
>NZ_DIAC01000125.1:0-2023 GCF_002414625.1 Methylophaga sp. UBA5088
TCGCCATTGCGTTTTTGATAACGACGAATGGTGTATTTATCAGGACCAAAGTCACCGGTTTTACGATCAAGATCCTGATAACGGAACATTACTGTTGCCCATGCGCCTTTTGTCAGAATCACTTTGTCTAGCTCTTTAACCGTCATCGTGTCACCTTCATGGTATTCAACGGTTAATTCGTCCACTGTCTCAGCCATATGGATAAAAACTCCTCAATTATTTTTGATTGAAATAGGCGGTCAATACTTTATGTAGCATCACCGCATCCTGACTACCTGCTAATTCGCGAATGGAATGCATGGCAAATGTTGGCAAACCGATATCGATCGTCTTTACACCGATATGAGATGAAGTAATAGGCCCAATGGTACTCCCACAAGCCATATCTGTTCTGACCACAAAATCTTGAACCGGTACATCATTCTGCTCGCATAATTGCCTGAATAAGGCACTGGTCTGACTACTGGTAGCATAACGCTGATTGGCATTGGTTTTAATAACCGGTCCTTTGTTTAGTAAAGGACCATGTTCAGCATCATGTTTATCTGCATAGTTAGGATGAATGGCATGGGCATTATCCGCTGAAATCATCAACGACTGTTCGACCATACGCTGATACGCTTCATTGCCATCGACGAGTCGCTGTAATACGGCTTGAAGGAAAGTGCCCTGTGCGCCAGAAACAGATTGACTACCAACCTCTTCATGATCATTACATACCAGTAATGCCGATCTTGTATTGTCTGCAGCAAGTAAAGACTGCAACCCCACATAACAGCTCAGTAAGTTATCCAGTCTGGCGCTTGTTATAAAATCTGCAGACAAGCCCATTACTGCTGCTTTTTGCGTGTCATAAAAACACATTTCATAATCCAACACCCGACCGATGTTGATCTCAGGATGCTGCTGTCGGCATTGCTGTTCTAATAGCGCCCGGAAATCAAGTTTATCTCCGTCATCCATCTGAGCAAGAATCGGAGGCAGATGCAATTGCGGGTTGATACTGCGATTTTGATTCGCCTCTCTGTCCAGATGAATGGCCAGACTGGGGATAGTGGCAATAGGGTCTTTGAAATCGATAATGACTTGAGCAATTTGGCCTTGTGGATCCTCATAACTCACTCTGCCAGCAAGTGACAAGTCACGATCAAACCATGGGTTTAATAAGGCACCACCATACACTTCAACACCAAGCTGAAACAGGCTTTGTTGCACTTTTTCTGGCTTAGGTTTCACTTTCAGGCATGGGCTATCCGTATGTGCTCCCACCATACGAATCCCCGTATTGCTTAAATCATTCCCAGTTAAGGTGAATGCAATAATCGAAGCCTCACGAATAACAAAATAATGGCCTGCGTTTAACTGTCCCCAACTATCGGCTTCATGAAGCTGCTCAAAGCCCTTATCTTCTAATAACGTCTGCAGAGAAGCTACTGCATGGTACGGGGTCGGTGAAGCATCGAGGAATTGGCATAAACCCTGGTTAAAGTCGCTTGGCGAATATTTCATAATCAACGTCACATTACATGGGAGTAATAAAAGATTGGCTTATGATACCGATTTTCAAGCGGGCTTGTTACTGATGTTAATCATCAATTATCTGACCACGGTAGATTCGCAATGGCTTTTTGACTTTCGGCGATGGTGTTTGTGACACTACAGTTCGTTCATTTTCCTCAATTTCGACGCCGCGATAGATGCGTTTTTTACTGGCTGAAACCGGGTGAGGCACATCGTCACGATCAGAATCAAATGATACATTTAAAAAACGAAATATATTGGTGTCATCATCAAGAAAACTTCGGCCAGCCAATGGCATTTTGACGTTAGGTTTAAACGAATAACGCTCTACCTCCATCTCAGACCAATGTTTTAATACTTGTTCGCCACGATGAGGACCATGAGATAAAGCCACTACCCTGCCTTGTTCAAGCAAGATATGACAGGCACGATTTTGTATTGTGGTTATAAAGAAAGTCCCAGTCTGTTCTGCCTGAGACAGCGTGTAGAGTTGTTTGAGCAC
>NZ_DIAC01000125.1:2127-5080 GCF_002414625.1 Methylophaga sp. UBA5088
ATTATCTATCATAGATTGCAGAGCGAGGGTTGATGAGTTCGGTTTAGCTTATTACAGCTCGTCATCCTCTTTCACTTTTTTTCTGGGTCGTTTCGATAAACCACCATGTAAACGACAGCGATCAGCGAGTGCGCCCATCCCCCATCCTTCAGGTGAACGGATGGCGACAGATCGTTTGCAACGCTTACCACCTGGCAGGCGCGCACCGCATTCTGGTCGATAACGTTTTACTTTTTCCCAGCCTTCTAGTGTTTGTGATGCTTTTCGAATCACTTTCACTTCTCGAGGTGCTAACTGGTTCTGGTCAACCGGATGTGTTTTCTGATCAGTTTGTCGCCACCAGTAACGCACAACAGGAACAGGGAGACCAAATCGGCGAGCCAGATCATCAGGTTTACGGTAAATCTCCATTTCAAGCAGCAGGATGGCTGCTTGCTCTAATCTGGCTGTAAACTCTCGACTCTCTTGTGGTGTCATTTAACTAGTCAGCCTCGTAACTCAGGGAAATGATGGCTTCGGTTAACTCTTCTACATCATCTTCTGGCTGTGCTATTTCACGAACTGAAATGCCGGCTTGGTGAACACTGTCTGGGTTACCAGTTATAAGAGGATGCCACTCGGGTAAATCTTCGCCTTCGGCTAAGAGACGATAGGCACAGGTCGCGGGTAACCAATCGAAATAATGCGCGTTTTCAATACTTAATTGAATACAGTCAGGTACGATGGTTTGACGATTATCGTAGTCTTTGCATCGACAGCTGTTGATATCTAATAAAGAACAGGCGGCTTTTGTGTAATACATGCGCCCATCATCTTCATCTTCTAGTTTATGAAGACAACAACGTCCACAGCCATCACACAGGCTTTCCCATTCATCGTGTGTCATCTGACTGAGACGTTTATGTTTCCAGAACTCAGTAGATGTTTTATCCTGCTTAGTCATGACTGATTCAATCGCCCTATCCAGCTTACTGACACCTCTCATCGAGCAGTTTAATCCTAAAACGATTTTAACGGCTGGAGAGACAGCAGCAAGTTGTCTGCAAACCGATAATGATACTAGATTGCAGCATCTCGCGACACCGTTTACACAGCAGCAACTTCAACATATCGAAGCGGTAGACTTGGCTGTTATCAGTCATTTAACGGAGTCCATCGACAAACCTGCTGCTCAGGCGTGGCTTGGCACAATCAAGAATCAATATGCGCCTCATGTTATTCTGATTAGCCACACTGAATTAGCGACAAACAACCAATGGCAATTTACTGATTACCTGGCGATGGGATTTAAGCATATTGCGGGAACAGAAGAAGGTTTGCGCATCTTCAGTTATGCAATAGAAAACTACCAGCCCAAACGAGATTGGCTGAACAGTCGTTTTTGGGCAAATCCGGAAATGTATGACAAATACCGCTGGTAATTCATCGCATTGTCATAAAACTGCATTATTATAAAAAAATCTGTGTAATAACGATCTGCAAAGGCAATATGACTGAAGAAAACACTCTCGATTTAAATAACCCGGCTCTTTACATCAACCGTGAATTAAGTTTACTCGAATTCAACTGGCGTGTTTTGCAGCAAGCACTTGATACCAATGTGCCTTTGCTGGAACGTCTCAATTATTTGTGTATCTCCAGCACCAATCTGGACGAGTTTTTTGAAGTACGTGTTGCTGGTTTGATTCAGCAGATTGAAATTGGTGATCCCTACATCGAGTCCGATCAAATCACGGCTCAGGAATGCCTCAAATTAATCAACCAGCGCGCGCATGAGCTGGTTGAAGAGCAATATCGTGTGCTCAATGAAGTGCTTTTACCAGAATTAGAACAAGAATCGATTCAGGTTCTACCTCGTTCACAGTGGACAGACGAGCATAATGCCTGGCTGAAAAACTACTTTCAGGAAGAAATCT
Source organism: Methylophaga sp. UBA5088 (assembly GCF_002414625.1). NCBI lineage: Bacteria > Pseudomonadati > Pseudomonadota > Gammaproteobacteria > Thiotrichales > Piscirickettsiaceae > Methylophaga > Methylophaga sp. UBA5088. The sequence goes on from NZ_DIAC01000125.1 coordinate 4,044, forward strand.
TACCGATTCTCAGCCCAATGGGCCTAGATTCGGCACACCCCTTCCCTCGCTTACTCAACAAGAGTTTGAATTTTATTGTGTCACTGGTGGGTAAAGATGCATTTGGCCGTGACCGTGGTTATGCCATCTTGCAAGCACCTCGTGCACTGCCACGTGTGATTCAGCTTCCAGCTGAAATGCATGCTGAAGGCGAATATAAGTTCGTTTTCCTGTCATCCATCATCCATGCCTTTGCTGAAGATTTATTTTTTGGCATGAAAATAAAAGGCTGTTTCCAGTTCCGTGTCACACGTAACAGTGATTTAGCCATTGATACAGAAGAAACCAGTGACCTGCTGGCCACCATTGCTGACGAACTCACCCAGCGTAACTACGGTGATGAAGTTCGTTTGGAAATTGCACACAACTGTCCGGAAGATATGGTGGAATTCCTGCGTAATGAATGTGCGATGGAGCGTGATAATGTCTACCTGGTGAATGGTCCTGTCAATTTGAGTCGAATTCAAACTGTCTGCTCATTAGTTGATAGACCTGATCTGAAATTCAGACCGTTCACCCAAGGTCGTCCAAGTGGCTTAACTCTGGATGTTGATATCTTTGACGCGCTGCGTAAACAAGATATGCTTTTGCACCATCCTTACCAATCGTTTACCCCCGTCATCGACATGATTCGTCAAGCAGCAGCTGATACCAGCGTGCTTGCAATCAAACAAACCCTCTACCGTACAGGTGCTAAATCACCGATTGTAGATGCCTTGGTCAGTGCGGCTCAGGCGGGGAAAGAAGTCACAGTTGTGGTGGAATTACGTGCTCGCTTTGATGAAGAAGCCAACGTCGCGCTGGCATCTCGCTTACAGGAAGCTGGCGCCCATGTAGTGTATGGCATTGTGGGTTATAAGACACATGCCAAAATGCTACTTATTCTAAGACGAGAAAATGGTAAGTTACGTCGCTACGTTCACTTAGGTACCGGTAACTATCACCGCAGCACCTCACGCATTTATACCGATTACGGTTTACTGACCTCTGATAAACAA